>JAFLDG010000133.1 GCA_017302495.1 Burkholderiales bacterium | reverse complement strand
ACAGCACCGCCGGCTCGCGCACGCGCAGCGCGGCGCGCACGCGCCGGCCGGCGGGCACGAGCAGCGCGGTCCAGTCGCCGGTGCCGATGTCCTCGCGCAGCGCGTCGGCGATGTTGCGCGCGCGCGCCTGTTCCAGCGTTTCGTTGGTCTCGAACCTCATGCCACCCCGATCTTCGGCACGAAGCCGCCCTGCGGCTGGGCGATCGCGGCCGGATGCTGCTTGACGAAGTCGAGCATGCGCTCGATGCAGCCGAGCGCGCGGCGGCCGATCTCGGGCGGCACGTCGATCTCGCCCTGGCCGGTCTCGAGGCAGGCGACCACGCCCTGCAGCGCGTTCATCGCCATCCACGGGCAGTGCGCGCAGCTCTTGCACGTGGCGCTCTCGCCGGCGGTCGGCGCCTCGAGCAGCGTCTTGCCGGGCGCCAGCTGGCGCATGCGGTGCATCAGCCCGCGGTCGGTGGCGACGATGTATTCGCTCGCGCGGCCGTCGACCACCGCCTTCAGCAGCTGCGAGGTCGAGCCGACCACGTCCGCCTGCGCGACGACGCCGGCCGGCGACTCGGGGTGCACCAGCACCAGCGCCTGCGGATGCTGCTTGCGCAGCAGCTCCAGCTCGAGCGCCTTGAACTCGTCGTGCACGATGCACTCGCCGTGCCACAGCAGCATGTCGGCGCCGGTCTGCTCCTGGACGTAGCGGCCCAGGTGCCGGTCCGGTGCCCACAGCACCTTGCGCCCTTGCTCGTGCAGGTGGCGCACGATCGCCAGCGCGCAGCTGCTTGTCACCATCCAGTCGGCGCGCGCCTTCACCGCCGCGCTGGTGTTGGCGTAGACCACCACCTGCCGGTCGGGGTGGGCGTCGCAGAAGCGCGCGAAGTCCTCCGCCGGGCAGCCCAGGTCGAGCGAGCAGGTGGCATCGAGGTCGGGCATCAGCACGCGCTTGTGCGGCGACAGGATCTTCGCGGTCTCGCCCATGAAGCGCACGCCGGCGACGACGAGGGTCCGCGCCGGATGGTCGCGGCCGAAGCGCGCCATCTCGAGCGAATCGGCGACGATGCCGCCGGTGGCCAGCGCCAGGTCCTGCAGGTCGCCGTCGACGTAGTAGTGCGCGACGAGCACGGCGTCGTGCGCCCGCAGCAGCGCGGCGGCGCGGGCCATCGCCGCTTCGCGCGCGGTCGGGCTCAGCGGCTCGGGCACCTTGGCCCAGGCATGAGCGGTACAGGACGTACCGCTCGCGTCCTGGCGGGTGAAGTCGTAGAGCACGCTTTCCATCGTGGGCCTCCTTCGGGCCGAATCCCGATCGTAGGTGAAGCCGGGGTCGCGCATGTCAAGCCGGCCGGCGGCGAAGCGCCACACGCGCACCGCGTGTCGTCGCGCACGGGCGCGGCCTACAGGCCTGCAAACCTGCAAACCAGCGGCGCGCCGCTGCCGCCGGGCTATCGTAAGCTCGTCTCATTCGCCGCGCCCCGACCCAGGCATGACCGCCGCAACCCTGCCGACCCGCCCGTTGCGCCACGACGCCACCCTCATCGGCCTGGTGGGGCTGGCGCACGGCGTCAGCCACTTCAGCCAGCTGCTGCTGGCGCCGCTGTTTCCGTGGCTGCGCGAGGAGTTCCAGGTCGGCTACGCGCAGCTCGGCTTCCTGCTGACGATCTTCTTCGTCGTCTCGTGCGCGGTGCGGGCGTTGTCGGGCTTCCTGGTCGACCGGCACGGGCCGCGGCCGGTGCTCTTCGCCGGCCTCGGCCTGCTCGGCCTGGCCGCCCTCGGCTTCGCCGCCAGCCGCAGCTACACGATGCTGGCGCTGTGCTCGGTGGTGGCCGGCGTCGGCAACGGCGTGTTCCACCCGGTGGACTACACGCTGCTGAACCGCAAGGTCGGCAAGGCGCGGCTCGGCCATGCCTACAGCGTGCACGGCATCACCGGCAGCCTGGGGTGGGCGCTGGCGCCGGCGCTGCTGGTGCCGATCACGCTGGCCGCGTCCTGGCGCGTGGCGCTGCTGTGCGCGGCGGGGCTGGTGTTCGCAGTGCTGGCGGTGCTGGTCTGGCAGCGCGACCAGTTGCAGGTGGCGCCGCTGCCGCCTGCGCCGGCGGCGGCGGGCCGGCCGGCGGCGGCCGGGACATTCGACTTCCTGAAGCTGCCGGCGGTGTGGGTCTGCTTCGGCTTCTTCTTCCTCTTCGCCGGCGCGCTGTCGATCGTGCAGAGCTTCGCGCCGGAAGCGGCGCGCCAGCTGCACGACGTGCCGCTGCGCTGGGTCGGCCTGTGCCTGACGGTGTACATGGTCTGCGCGGCGGCCGGCATGGTGCTCGGCGGCTTCCTGCTGGCCGACCCGCGGCGCAGCGAACGCATCGTCGCGATCGGGCTCGGCCTGGCCGCGGCGGTGGCGCTGCTGCTGGCGCTGGGCGACGTTGCGGGCTGGGCGGTGCCGCTGCTGTTCGGCGCGATGGGCTTCTTCAGCGGCACCGCCAGCCCGTCGCGCGACATGCTGGTCAAGGCCGCGGCACCGGACAACGCGACCGGCCGGGTCTACGGCGTGGTCTACGGCGGGCTGGACATCGGCCAGGCGGTGGTGCCGCTGGTCGTCGGCACGCTGATGGACCAGGGCGCGTACCGCGGCGTCTGGCTGGCGCTGGTGCTGCTGCAGGGCACGCTGATCCTGACCGCGTTCAACGTGCGGCGGGCGCGGCGCACCGCGCTGCAGCCGGCCTGAGGTCGTGGCGCCGGCACCGCGGCCGCCGCGGGCGGCATCGCGTGCAGTCGCGCCCGGCGACCGACGCCTGCGCTGCCGATAATCGGGCCCACCGTCCCAGGCACGCCACGATGAACCCCCGCCCCGCCGGCCACGCCCTGGTCGAAGCGTTGATCGCCCAGGGCGTGGACACCGCCTTCGGCGTGCCCGGCGAGAGTTATCTGGCGGTGCTCGACGGGTTCCACGAGCTCCGCGACCGCATCCGCTTCATCGCCTGCCGGCAGGAGGGCGGCGCCGCCTTCATGGCCGAGGCGCAGGGCAAGCTGAGCGGCCGGCCGGGCATCTGCTTCGTCACCCGCGGCCCCGGCGCGGCCAACGCGGCGATCGGCCTGCACACCGCGTTCCAGGACTCGACGCCGCTGATCCTGTTCGTCGGCCAGGTCGCGGGCGAGCAGCGCGACCGCGAGGCCTTCCAGGAGGTGGACTACCGCCAGCTGTTCGGCCCCGGCACGCTCGGCATGGCCAAGTGGGTGGCCGAGGTGCAGAGCGCCGACCGGCTGCCCGAGTACGTGGCTCGCGCCTTCCATACGGCCTGCCAGGGCCGGCCGGGCCCGGTGGTGCTGGCCTTGCCCGAGGACATGCTGGCGCAGGCCACCGCAGCACCGGTGCTGCCGCGCGCAACGCCGGCGCTGGCCTGGCCGGCGCCGGCGGCGCTGTGCGACCTGCGCGCGATGCTGCTCGCGGCACAGCGGCCGCTGGTCATCGCCGGCGGCAGCGGCTGGGACGCCGAAGCCGCCGACGCCCTGCAGCGCTTCGCCGAGAACTGGCAGCTGCCGGTGGCCTGCGGCTTCCGCTTCCAGGACACCTTCGACAACCGGCACCCGCTCTATGCCGGCGACGTCGGCATCGGCATCAACCCGAAGCTGGCCGCACGCGTGCGCGACGCCGACCTGATCGTTGCGCTCGGCGTGCGCCTGGGCGAGATGACCACCGGCGGCTACACGCTGCTGCAGGCGCCACGGCCGGTGCAGCGGCTGGTGCACGTGCATGCGGGCGCCGAGGAACTGGGCCGGGTCTACGCGGCGGACCTGCTGCTGCAGGCGTCGATGGCCTGCGCCGCGAAGGCACTCGAGACCCTGGCCGTGCCGCACGACGTGCCGTGGCGCGACTGGGCCCGCGCCGCCCACGCCGACTATCAGGCGAACCACGTAGCGCCCCCGGTCGAGCCGCTGGACCTGGCGGTGGTGATGCAGATCGTGCAGCGCCTGGCGCCGGCCGACACCGTCTACACCAACGGCGCCGGCAACTTCAGCGGCTGGCTGCACCGCTACGTGCGCTACCCGGGGCTGCAGCACCACGGCCGCACGCAGCTCGCCTGCACGAACGGCGCGATGGGCTACGGCCTGCCGGCGGCGGTGGCGGCGGCACTGCTGCAGCCGCAGCGCACGGTGGTCAACGTGGCCGGCGACGGCGACTTCCTGATGACCGGGCAGGAACTGGCCACCGCCACCGGCTACGGTGCCGGGCGCGGCGCGGGCAAGCTGGTGAGCCTGGTCGTGGACAACGGCAGCTACGGCACGATCCGCATGCATCAGGAGCGCGCCTATCCGGGCCGGGTCAGCGGCAGCGAGCTGTTCAACCCGGACTTCGTGGCGCTGGCGCGGGCCTACGGCTGGCTGGCGCACCGGGTGGAGGACACCGCCGCCTTCGAGCCGGCGTTCGCAGCCGCGCTGGCCGCCGACCGGCCGACGCTGATCCACCTGAAGCTGGACCCGGACGTGATCACCTCGCGCACCACGCTTGGCGCGATCCGCGAGGCCGCGCTGCGGCGGGCCGCGTCCTGAGGCTCGGCCCGGTGCCTCGTCGCGGACATGCCGTCCGAGTGCCGCTATAACCGGTGTCGTCCGCTTCGATGGTGCCACCCGTGAACTCCGATATTCCTTCCACCTGTGACCTGTGCGATGCCCACAAGGGCGATACCGACGGCGGCTTTCGCGTGCTGCCGCCGGTGTTCCGCGACTTCGGCGCGCGCCGCGCCTTCCAGGGGCCGGTCAGCACCGTCAAGTGCTTCGAGGACAACTCGATGGTCAAGGCCGCGGTCGAGTCGCCGGGCGAGGGCCGGGTGCTCGTCGTCGACGGGGCCGGCTCGCTGCGCCGTGCGCTGCTCGGCGGCAACCTCGGCGCCGCGGCGGCGAAGAACGGCTGGGCCGGGCTGGTGATCGACGGCTGCGTGCGCGACGTGGCCGAGCTTGCCGCCTGCGAGGTCGGCATCCGCGCGCTCGCACCGGTGCCGCTGCCGACCGAGCGCGCGGGGCAGGGCCAGCGCGACGTGCCGCTGCAGATCCGCGGCGTCTGGGTGCGGCCGGGCGACTGGCTGGTGGCCGACGCCGACGGCATCGTCGTGCTGCCGGCGCCGCCGGGCTGAAGCGATGGCCCGCGACGGCGCCTGGCAGGTGGTGCCGGCCACGCCCGAGCAGATCGCGGCGGTGGCCGCGCACTGCCGGCGCCTGGTGTCGCGGCGCGCGCTGCTCGCCGCCGGCGTGGCGGTGGTGCCGGTGCCGGGGCTGGACTGGCTCACCGATGTCGGCATCCTGCTCAAGCTGCTGCCCGACATCAACCGCGCCTTCGGCTTGACGCCCGAGCAGATCGAGCACCTGGCGCCGGACCGCAAGGTGGTGGTGTTCAAGGCGGTCTCGGCCGGCGGCGCAATGGTCGTCGGCCGGGTCGTCACGCGCGAACTGGTGATGAACCTGCTGCGCGTGCTCGGCGTGCGGCTGACGACGCAGCAGGCCGCCAAGTACGTGCCGGTTGCCGGCCAGGCGGTGTCGGCGGCGCTGACCTACGGCGCGCTGAAGTGGATCTGCGAGCAGCACATCAAGCAGTGCATCGCGATCTGCGAGCAGTTGAAGCTGCCGGCGCCGACGGGGGTGGTCGGCTAGTCCGGCGCGGGTCGACGCCTACAATGCGCGGCACGTCGGGGTGTAGCGCAGCCTGGTAGCGCATCTGCTTTGGGAGCAGAGGGTCGAAGGTTCGAATCCTTTCGCCCCGACCAATAAAATCAAGGGCTTAGCGTCGAGAGACCTAGGCTTTTTTCCCTTGCCGGGGGACCGTGTTCAGAAACAAGGGCCCGCCGAACCGCGGGCCCGGGTCAGGGAAGCGGCATCCGCTTGGCTTGGCCGGCTTCTTTCCACACGTCGCGCTCGGCCAGTTCGGTCAGGCGTCGGATCAGCGCGCTGCGCCGCGCGAGGACGGCCACCGGCGTGAGGCCGGTCGTCAGCCGCAAGGTGCGCAGGCCCGACTCGCGCGAGGGGCTGGCCACCGCCAGCACGATCCGATCGCCGTCGAGCAGCAGCGGCAGCGCCTGCAGCGAGTTCAGCGTCGCCAGCGGCAAGCGACCGACGGCGCGGAGGTCGATCGGGAAGCGATCGATGTCGACCAGCGGGTAGCCGAGCTTGTGCGCGAGCGCGGCGTCCAGGTCGGGCTGCGCGACCACGCCGCTGGCGACCAGGATTTCGCCGAGCGCCCGGTCCGGCGTCTGCGCCTGGGCGGCGAGCGCACGCTCGATCTGGCGGTCGGTCGCAAGCCCGAGATTGGCGATCGCCACGCCGGCGCGCAGCACGGGGGCCGTCTGTTGCCGGCCGATGGCAGCGAGCAGGTCCTGCGGCGTCGTGATCCAGGCGGCGGCCGCCTTTTCGAGGGCCGTGGCGCCGAAGTTCGCGTGCCGATACGCGTCCTCGGGAATGAACACGCGCTGCACCGAGCGGTCGACATCGACCGGCGGAAACAGGAACAGCCCGTACGAGGCCTCGACGCGGCCGACGGTCGAGCCGACGAGGTGCGTGCCGTCGAAAGACTCGATCCGATAGCCGCGCTCGTGCTCCGGCGCCGGCAGCCGGCCGGCGTGCGGCAACGGCAGCAGCGGCTGCACCAGCGTGCACACCCGGATCTGCGCGAACGGGACCGCCATCGGGGCCGACGCCCCGCTCGGCCGGAACCGGAGCCTGTGGGCGATCGGCTCGAAGCGGCACAGGTCGCCGTCGATGTCGCGCCCGCCGCGCAGGCGCAGCCGGCAGGGCTGCAGCGCGTTCTCGTCGACCGTCTGGTGGTCCCACGGGAACGGCGGCGAGGGCCAGTGCGCCGTGTCGGTTGCGAGGTCGGCCACGATCGGCGGAAAGGGCAGTCCGTGACTCTGCGGGCGGGAACGGGACAGGAAGCCCATGCGGCGGGGTCCGTGCGCGTGACGGTCGATAGGTGCCTTTCGCCCATCGGCCGTCGGGCCGGCCGGCGAGAGGGTGTGAGCGGGCGAGTTCGTGCAATTCGGCGCGGTCGGGCGTGCCGTGTAGCAGCACGCGGCGGCGCGACGTCAGCCCGCGGCCGGCACCCGGTCGGGACGCCGAATGCTGGATCTTGGCGGTCTGCCGCGCACGGGCTGGCTATCCACGTGTTAGCCAAGATCTATTCAATCGCGATCTATGATTGCACATAATCTATGTCCAGCGGAGCAGCGATAGCCTCCCGCGATCAACCGAACCGCAGCAAAGGAAAGCCATGTCGATCATCAACACCACCGTCCCGGCGTTCAAGGCCCAAGCCTTTCACAACGGCAAGTTCGTCGAGGTGACCAACGAGAGCCTGAAGGGCCAGTGGTCGGTCTTCATCTTCATGCCGGCCGCGTTCACCTTCAACTGCCCGACCGAGGTCGAGGACGCCGCCGACCACTACGCCGAGTTCCAGAAGCTCGAGGCGCAGGTCTACGTCGTGACGACCGACACGCACTTCGCGCACAAGGTGTGGCACGAGACCTCGCCGGCCGTCGGCAAGGCCAGATTCCCGCTCGTCGGGGACCCGACGCACCAGCTGACCAACGCCTTCGGCGTGCACATCCCCGAAGAAGGCCTGGCGCTGCGCGGCACCTTCGTCATCGACCCGGACGGCGTGATCAAGACCGCCGAGGTGCACAGCAACGAGATCGCGCGTGACGTCAAGGAAACGCTGCGCAAGCTGAAGGCCGCGCAGTACACCGCCAAGCACCCCGGCCAGGTCTGCCCGGCCAAGTGGAACGAAGGCGCGAAGACGCTGACGCCGTCGCTGGACCTGGTCGGCAAGATCTAAAGATCCCCGCGGGGCCATGGCCCCGCCTTCCAAAGACAAGACCTTCGGGCCTTGTCGCCAGCGCCTGGAGCACGGGCGCTGGCGATCGGGCCGGAACGCCCACGCCCCCAATCGGAGAACGCCATGCTCGACAGCACCATCCAAGCCCAGCTGAAGGCCTATCTGGAGCGGCTGCAGCAGCCCATCGAACTGGTGGCCAGCCTGGACGACGGCGCCGGCGCCGCCGAGATGCGCGAATTGCTGACCGACATCGCCCCGCTGAGCGACAAGCTGCGGGTGCGCTTCGACGGCCAGGACGCGCGCAAGCCGTCCTTCCAGATCACCCGCGCCGGCCAGGACATGGGCGTGCGCTTCGCCGCCGTGCCGATGGGCCACGAGTTCAGCTCGCTGGTGTTGGCGCTGCTGCAGGCCGGCGGGCATCCGCCCAAGGTCGAAGCCGACGTGATCGAGCAGATCCAGGCGCTGGAAGGCGAATTCGTCTTCGAGACCTGGATGTCGCTGACCTGCCACAACTGCCCGGACGTGGTGCAGGCGCTGAACCTGATGGCGGTGCTGAACCCGCGCATCCGCCACACCGCCATCGACGGCGGCCTGTTCAAGGACGAGGTCGAGGCGCGGCAGATCATGGCCGTGCCCACCGTCTACCTGAACGGCCAGCCCTTCGGCTCGGGCCGCATGGAGCTGGCCGAGATCCTGGCCAAGGTGGACACCGGCGCGGCGGCGCGCGATGCGGCGCGGCTGGCCCAGGCCGCGCCCTACGACGTGCTGATCGTCGGCGGCGGCCCGGCCGGCGCCGCGGCCGCGGTGTACGCCGCGCGCAAGGGCATCCGCACCGGCATCGTGGCCGAGCGCTTCGGTGGCCAGACGCTGGACACGCTGGCCATCGAGAACTACATCTCGGTGCTGGAGACCGACGGCCCGAAGTTCGCCGCCGCGCTGGAAGCGCATGCGCGCGCCTACGACGTCGACATCATGAACAACCAGCGTGTCGCAGCGCTGGAGCCGGCGGCGGTGGCGGGCGGCCTGGCGGGCGTCAGGCTGGCCAACGGCGCGGAGCTGAAGGCGCGCACGGTGATCCTGTCCACCGGCGCGCGCTGGAAGAACGTCAACGTGCCCGGCGAGGCCGAGTACCGCAACAAAGGCGTGGCCTACTGCCCGCACTGCGACGGCCCGCTGTTCAAGGGCAAGAAGGTGGCGGTGATCGGTGGCGGCAACTCCGGCGTCGAGGCGGCCATCGACCTGGCCGGCGTGGTCGAGCACGTGACGCTCATCGAGTTCATGGACCAGTTGAAGGCCGACGCGGTGCTGGTGAAGAAGCTGCTGAGCCTGCCCAACGTCACCGTGCACACGAATGCCCAGACGCTCGAGATCACCGGCGACGGGCAGAAGGTGAACGGCCTGCGCTTCAAGAACCGCGCGAGCGGCGAGGAACAGGCGGTGGCCCTGGCCGGCGTGTTCGTGCAGATCGGCCTGGTGCCGAACACCGAGTTCCTGAAGGGCACGGTGGAGCTGAGCCGCTTCGGCGAGATCATCGTCGACGCCCGCGGTGCCACCAGCGTGCCGGGCGTGTTCGCGGCCGGCGACGCGACGACGGTGCCCTACAAGCAGATCGTCATTGCCGCCGGCGACGGCGCGAAGGCGGCGCTGGCGGCCTTCGACCACCTGATCCGAACGCCGGCGGTTGGCTGATCGCTCACGCCGGCGGGGCGCGGTCCGCCGACAGGATGACCGCGGCCCCGCGCGGCGGCGCGGCACGCGCTGGCGGCGCACGATGGCGTGGCGGTCAGCGCGGGGCTGGCACACTCCGTGCCGCGGCCGAGCCGGCCGCGACCGACGTGCTGCGGGAGCCTATGGACCGTCGAACCTTCAGCGCCGCCGTCTGCGCCGGTGCCATGTGGCAGGCGCTGCCGTTGCAGGCCCAGACCCGGGAGGCGCGCGTGGCCTGGGTCACGCTGACGCGCGCCGATCCGAGATCGGCTTTTCTCGAAACCTTCCGCGTGCGGCTGCGCGAACTGGGTCGGGTCGAGGGTCGCGACCTGACGATCGATCTCTGGGGGGCGGACGCCTCGGGCGCGCGGCTGAAGGAACTGGTGCCGCAGGTCGTCGCGAGCGGTCCCGACCTGATCGTCGCCACCGGCGGCCCGACCGTGCGCTACTTCACCGAGGTGCCGGTGCCGCAGCCGGTGGCCTTCAGCAGCAGCGCCGACCCGGTGGTCGGCGGCCTCGTCAAGAGCATGGCGCAGCCGGGCGTCAACCGCACCGGCGTCACCTTCTTCTCGCTCGACCTCGCGCCCAAGCGGCTGGCGCTGATGAAGGAACTGCTGCCCGGCATGAAGCAGGTGGCGATCGTCGGCTGGCCGCCGCACGCCGGCGAGACGCTCGAACTGCAGGTCGCGGCCGAAACCGCGGCCAGGCTCGGCCTCGGGCACAGCTACCACGGCGTGACCAGCGGTGACGAACTCGATGCGGCGCTGCAGGCGATCGAGCGCGCGCGGGCCGACGCGGTGCTGGTGTTCGCCGGCACGATCGCATCGCAGTTCCCGGACCGCTTCGCCGCGTTCTCGCAGCGCACCCGCCGGCCCACCGTCTCGGCCTGGGAGGCTTTTGCCGAGGCGGGCAACGTGATGAGCTAGGGGCCGATCCTGCGCGAGAGCTTCGCGACGCTGGCCGAGATCGTCGACCGGCTGCTGCGCGGCGCGAAGGCGGCCGAGACGCCGGTGCAGGCCCCGACCCGGATCGAGATGGTGCTGAACCTGAAGGCGGCGCGGGCGATCGGCCTGCGCGTGCCGCCGGCCGTGCTGCAGCGCGCCGACCGGCTGATCGAGTGACCCGGCGCGGCCGCGGTGCCGCCGGCAG
>JAFLDG010000132.1 GCA_017302495.1 Burkholderiales bacterium | reverse complement strand
GATGCGCTCGCGCGCCAGCGGCGCGACGGCCCGTGCCGGGAAGATGTCGTCGCCGCCGGCGATGCCGACCAGCTCGCTGACCCAGCCGATCGCGCTGATCGGCGGCGAGTCCCACTCCTCGAAGTACACCCGCGGCCGGCGCGGCAGGCGGGCGGCACGCGCGCGCACGGCGTCGACGTGGCGCTCGAGCCGTGCCGCGTAGTCGTCGGCGCGCGCGGCGGCGCCGACCAGCGCGCCGAGCCGCCGCACGTAGCCGAGGATGCCGTCGACCGTGCGGTGGTTGGCGATCCAGACCTCGATGCCGGCGCGGATCAGCGCCTGCGCGATGTCGGCCTGGATGTCGGAGAAGCCGATCGCCAGATCGGGCTGCAGCGCGAGGATGCGGTCGACCTTCGCGCTGGTGAACGCGCTGACGCGCGGCTTCTCGTGCCGTGCCTCGCGCGGGCGCACGGTGAAGCCCGAGATGCCGACGATGCGATGCTGCTCGCCGAGCGCGTACAGCACCTCGGTCGGCTCCTCGGTCAGGCAGACGATGCGGTGGGGCAGGGCGGCGGGCATGCGGTGCGGGCGGAAGCGGTCGCGCGCACTGTAGCCGCGCGGCCGCGCGCTTGACCGTGCGCAAGGCGGCGCCCGGCCGGCGGGCCCACCATGCCCGCCGAAGCGGTTTGGAGGGTGAGCGATGAAGGTCCTGTTGCCCGTCGACGGCAGCCCGTTCACGAAGCGCATGCTCGGCTGGGTCGCCGCGCACGACGAGATCTTCGGCCCCGGCCACGACTATCTGGCCTTCACCGCGCTGCCGCCGATCCCGGCTTATGCGGCGCGCTTCGTCGACCGCACGATCCTCGACGGCCACTACGCCGAGCAGGCCGAAGCCGTGCTGCAGCCGCTGCGCGCCTTCGCCGCGCAGCAGGGCTGGCGGCTGCGCACCGCGTTCGCGCCGGGGCACGCGGCCGAGGCCATCGCCGAATGCGCCGCGGCCGAGAAGCCCGACCTGATCGTGATGGGCACGCACGGCCACTCGGCGCTGGCCGGCGCGATGCTCGGCTCGGTGGCCGCCGGCGTGCTGGCGCGCTGCAAGCTGCCGGTGCTGTTCGTGCGCTGAAAGGGGCGGCGCCGCGAGCGGCGGCGCCGTACACTGCCCGGCCCAACGAGCGAACGGAGGCCGCCATGCACATCCCGTCGATGAAGGAAGTGGTCAGCGCCGAGGAGTGGCAGCTGCGCTGCGACCTGGCCGCGTGCTACCGGCTGGTGGCGGCGTACGGCTGGAGCGACCTGGTCTTCACCCACATCAGCGCGCGCATCCCCGGGCCCGAGCACCACTTCCTGATCAACCCGTACGGGATGATGTTCGACGAGATCACCGCCTCGTCGCTGGTGAAGGTGGACCAGGAGTGCCACAAGCTGCACGACAGCCCGTTCCCGGTGAACCCGGCCGGCTTCGTGATTCACAGCGCGATCCACGCGGTGCGCGACGATGCCGGCTGCGTGCTGCACACGCATTCGCGCGCGGGCGTCGCGGTCAGTGCGCAGAAGGGCGGCGTGCTGCCGATCAGCCAGCAGAGCACCTTCGTGCTCTCGTCGCTCGCCTACCACGACTACGAAGGCGTGGCGATCCGCGACGACGAGAAGGCGCGGCTGCAGGCCGACCTGGGCGACGCCACCTTCCTAATGCTGCGCAACCACGGCCTGCTGACGGTCGGCAAGAGCGTGGCCGAGGCGTTCCTGAACATGTACACCTTCGAGAACACCTGCCGCATCCAGATCGACGCGCAGGCCGGCGGCGAGCTGGTGCACGTGAACCCGGCGATCCTCGAGGGTCTCGCGCAGGTGATGAAGACCGTCACGGTCGGCCAGGGTGCCGACCTGGCCTGGCCGGCGCTGCTGCGCAAGTGCGAGCGGATGGACCCGGGCTACAAGACCTGAGGGCGCGGCGCGTGTGCCGCAGCAGGCCCGGTTCGTCGAGCCGGTGCCGATGACGGCCATCGGCGAGTTCGACAAGAAGGTGCCGAAGGCGGGCTTCCGGGCCGGACGGCACCGGAGGGTCGGACGACACGGAGCGGCCGACGACGGGTCTCGTCGTGCCCTCGAGCCCTATGAGCCTGCGCCCTCAAGTCAAGTGCCGCACCAGCGGCAGGGCGGATGCAGGCGGTGCGCCGCCGTCGACGGCCAGCCAGCCGCGCAGGCCGACGTTGCCGAACAGCACCCAGACGACGCCGTCGCGCGCGGGGGCCGCGGCCGCGAGGCCGGAGACGGTCGCGTGCGATCCGCTGGCGCCGCCCGGGAGCAGCGCGGCACCCGGTGCTTCCAGCCGTTCGGCGCCCGCGGCACGCAGGGCTCGGGCCGCGGCCTGGCAGGCCGCATAGCTCGCCATGCCGCCCCGCAGCACCGCATCGGGCAGCGCAGGCGCCTCGTAGCCGTCGTCGGGCAGTTCGACGACCCACAGCGAGCGCCTGACGCCGGCCAGGTCGGCCGCGTCGGTGATGCCCTCGTGGCGCAGGAATTCCGCCCACGCGCCGGTCGGCGTGTCGGCAAAGTAGTTCGCCGGCCCTTCGCCGTCGCCGTGCCAGCGCGCCTGCGGCTGCGTCGCCGACAGCCAGAGGAAGCCGAAGCGCGGGTCGCAGTGCCGAAAGCCGATGCGCTGGGTCACGGGTCGGCCCTGTGCTCCGCCTGCTCGGGGCCGAGGCCGGACGCGCTGAAGTCCGCCGCGGTCGGTCGCACGCCTGCCGAGGCGGCCGGGCAAGCGAGGCCCGGCCGTGGGGCCGGCGCTTCGGTGCGGCCCGGCGCGCGCGCCGGAACACCTGCGGGTCGCGCAAGGCGGCATTGGCCCCTGGGACGGCCCGGCGGGCTCATTGGGCTACCCGCGCGGCGCGCTCCGCGATGAGCGCCTGGGAACGGCCCGGCGCGCTCATACCGCCAGCGGTTGCGCGCCGGCCAGCACGGCGGCCAGCGCGCGCACCCGCATGGCGGCGGCATCGTCCGGAGACCAGGCCGCACCGAGCGCCTGCCGGGGGCTTCTGCCGTCGAGCTGGCTGCGCGGCCGCATGAACCAGCGCCGGATGCCGAAGTCGTTGTACGCGCCGGCCAGATCGGCCACGACCATGGCCAGCCAGTGCAGCCGCGCGCCGACCTCGTCCGGCGTGGCGCGTTCGCCGCTGGCGTATCGCCGCAGCGAACTGGCGGCCACGCCCAGCAGGTCGACCAGCAGTTCGTCGCCGAGCACGGCGCGCATCGCGGGCCACTCGGTGTCCGGCGTGGCGGAGGACTCGAGCGCCTCGCTCAGGCGGTTCAGGCCGTCGGCCACGCGCTGCTGCGTGGCCGCATCCATCGGCCGCGCCGGCTCTGCCGCCAGGGGGGCCAGGACGAGGCCGGCGTTCGCGCCGATGCCACGGCGCTGCAGCGCCGCAGCCAGCCGCTTGACCAGCGCGGCATCGAGGCGGGTGACGGGTTTGCCGGTCAGCAGGCCCATGGCCACGCTGCGCGTCAGCAGCGACGCCAGCGTGGGACCGAGGGTCGCACCCCACGGCGGAAGCTCATCGGGCGCAATTCGGACTTCGGTCATGCTCCGATCATACGCCGTGGCGGCCCTCTGCAGTCCAGGGCGGCCGGCGCGGCCGTGCCTCGGCCGACGCGCCGGGCGAAGGCCCACGCCCATGCCGCGTCGGCTGCGCCCGCGCTACTTCTTCTCCCGCGGCACCCGCCCCATCAGGTAGAACTCGTCGTTCGGCCGCATCGCGCTCAGGTTCGCCATGCGGTTGCTCAGGCCGAAGAAGGCGGTGATCGCGCCGATGTCCCAGATGTCCTCGTCGTCGAAGCCGTGCGCGCGCAGCGCCGCGAAGTCGGCCTCGTCGACGGCGGCGGCGGCGGTGCAGACCTTCATCGCGAAGTCGAGCATCGCGCGCTGCCTCGGTGAGATGTCGGCCTTGCGGTAGTTGGTCGCGAGCTGGTCGGCGATCAGCGGCTTCTTCTCGTACACGCGCAGGATCGCGCCGTGCGCGACCACGCAATACAGGCACTGGTTCACCGCCGAGGTCGCGACGATGATCATCTCGCGCTCGCCCTTGGTCAGGCTGCCGGTGTCCTTCAGCAGCAGCGCGTCGTGGTAGGCCATGAACGCGCGCCACTCGGCCGGCCGGTGCGCGAGCGCGAGGAACACGTTCGGCACGAAGCCGGCCTTCTGCTGCACCTCGAGGATGCGCGTGCGCAGGTCCTCGGGCAGGTCGGCCAGGTCGGGCACCGGCCAGCGGCTGATCGGGGGGCTCGTGGTGGCGGTCATGCGGTTTCTCCTTGCAGCTTGGCACCGAACTGCATCGCGTGCAGCCGCGCATACAACCCGCCGGCGGCGAGCAGTTCGGCATGCGTCCCTTGTTCGACGATGCGGCCGGCCTCCATCGCCACCACCCGGTCGGCGTGTTCGATCGTCGACAGGCGGTGCGCGATCACCAGCGTCGTGCGGCCGGCCATCAGCCGGTCGAGCGCGTCCTGCACCGCGCGTTCCGATTCGCTGTCCAGCGCCGACGTCGCCTCGTCCAGGATCAGGATCGGCGCGTCCTTGTAGATCGCGCGCGCGATCGCGAGCCGCTGCCGCTGCCCGCCGGAGAGCCGGCTGCCGTTGTGGCCGATCGGCGTGTCCAGCCCTTCGGGCAGGCCCTCGGCGAAGTCGAGCAGGTGCGCCGCGCGCAGCGCGTCGCGCACGCGCTCGCGGTCGGGTTCGTGGCCGGCGGTGGCGCCGAGCGCGACGTTGGCCGCGAGGGTGTCGTTGAACAGCACCACGTCCTGGCTGACGAGCGCGAACTGCCGGCGCAGCGCGTCGATGTCCCACTCCGCCAGCGCCACGCCGTCGAGCCGCACGCTGCCTTCGCCCGGCTCGACGAAGCGCGGCAGCAGGTGGATCAGCGAAGTCTTGCCGGCGCCCGACGGCCCGACCAGCGCCACCGTCTCGCCGTGGTGCACGAAGAGGTTGCAGCGGGCCAGCGCCGGCGCCTGGCCCTCGCGGTACTGCAGCGTCACGTCGCGCAGCTCGATCTCGCCGCGCGCGGTGCCGGGGTCGAAGCGGCCGCCCGCCTCGCGCGGGCTGTTCTCGAGCAGGCCGATGCCGCGTTCCAGCGCCGCCAGGCCGCGCGTGATCGGCGCCATCACGTCCGACAGGTGCTTGATCGGCGCGAGCAGCATCAGCATCGCGGTCACGAAGGACGCGAAGCCGCCGACCGTGGTGCCGCCGTCGGCGCTCTGCCAGAGGGCGACGACGATCACCGCCGACAGCGCGCACGCCGCCAGCGTGTGCGTCACCGGCGTCATCGTCGCCGCCGCCGCCACCGACTTCATCATCAGCCCGCGCATGCGCTGGCTCTGCCGCATGAAGCGCCCGGCCTGCTGCTCGGCCGCGCCGTGCAGCCGCACGGTGCGCCAGGCGAGCACGTTCTCCTCGATCACGTAGGCCAGCTCGTCGGTGGCGGCCTGGCTCGCCAGCGTCACGCGGTGCAGCCGCCGGCTGATGATGCGCACCGCCACCGCGACCATCGGGAACATGATTGCGACGAACAGCGTCAGCTTCCAGTTCAGCCACAGCAGGTAGCCGAGCAGCGCGACCAGCGTCAGGCTGTCGCGCAGCAGGTTCAGCACCGCGATCACGATCGCCTGCGCGCCCTGCTGCACCTCGTACACCAGCGTGTTGGTGAGGTTGCTCGCCGAATGCTGCGTGAAGAGGGCCGGTTGCGCGGTCAGCAGGTGCTCGAACATGTCGCGGCGCAGCTTCAGCACGCCCTGGTTCGCCGTCCACGCGAGCGCGTACTGCGCGACGAAGCCGGCGGCCGAGCGCAGCACGAACAGGCCGATGATGACCACCGGCACCAGCCACAGCGGCAGGCCCGACTGGCCGAAGCCCTCGTCGAGCAGCGGCTTCATCAGCGCCGGCAGCGCCGGCTCGGTGGCGGCGCTGACGAGCGCGCCGAGCAGCGCGACCACGAAGCCCTTGCGCGCATGCACGAAATACGGCGCGAGGCGGCGAAAGCGCTGGAGCAGGCTCGGGGTGGGCGACATGAGGACGGGCCGGCACCGGCGAGTCGCGGGCCCGCGGGGGCAAGCGCGGTGCGACGTCCGCGGTGGCGGGCGGCGCGATTATCGCGGCGCGGGCGCGGCGAGCCCGTTGCCTACAATCGATGCGGTGGCCATGTCGACGTGGCACGGAACCCGCAGAGGTCTGCCGGGCTCTACCACGCCGAACCGTCTGCCCGAACCCGCTGCCCGTGACCGCCGTTTCGCCCCCGCCCCCGTGGCCCCGTCGCCGCTTCGTCGGTGCCCTCGCCGCGGGGCTCGCCGGGCCCGCGGCCGCGCAGTTCCGCGTCGAGATCACCGGCATCGGCGCCACGCAGATGCCGATCGCCATCGCGCCGTTCCGCGACGAGGCGCTGGCCGTGGTGCCGGTGTCGGCCGTCGTGCGTGCCGACCTGCAGCGCAGCGGCGTGTTCCGCGTCGTCGACGCGCCGGCCGGGCTCGACGAGCGCAGCCTGCTCGCGCTCGAGGAGTGGCGCGGCAAGGGCGCCGACGCGCTGGCCGCGGGCTCGGTTGCGCGTCTCGCCGACGGCCGCTTCGACATCCGCTACAAGCTGTGGGATCTGGTCAAGGGCGGCGAACTGCTCGCGCAGAGCACCACCGCGCACCCGGGCGACCTGCGCCTGGCCGCACACCGCATCGCCGACGTGATCTACGAGCGCCTGACCGGCGACCGCGGCGTGTTCGCCACGCGCATCGCCTACGTCACCAAGGCCGGCAGCCGCTTCGCGCTGCACGTCACCGATGCCGACGGCGAGGGCGGCCAGATCGCGCTCGCCAGCGCCGAACCGATCATCTCGCCCGCCTGGTCGCCGAACGGCAAGGAGCTGGCCTACGTCTCGTTCGAGAGCCGCAAGGCCGTGGTCTGGCTGCAGGACGTGGCCAGCGGCCAGCGCCGCATGCTGGCCAACTTCCGCGGCAGCAACAGCGCGCCGGCGTTCGCGCCCGACGGCCGCGAACTGGCGCTGACGCTGTCGCGCGACGCGGTCGCGCAGCTGTACCTGATGCCGCGCGAGGGCGGCACGCCGCGGCGGATCACGAACAGCAACGCGATCGACACCGAGCCCGCGTTCAGCCCCGACGGCCGCACGCTCTACTTCGTCAGCGACCGCGGCGGCGGCCCGCAGATCTACCGCATGCCGGCCACGGGCGGCGGCGCCGAGCGCGTGACCTTCGCCGGCAGCTACAACATCAGCCCGGCCGTGAGCCCCGACGGCAAGTGGCTCGCGTTCGTCACGCGCCAGGGCGGCGGCTACCGGCTGATGGTGCAGGACCTGGCCGGCGGCGCGCCGGCCGCGATCACCGACACGCAGGACGACGAGAGCCCGAGCTTCGCGCCGAACGGCCGGCTCATCGTCTACGCCAGCCGCGCGCAGGGCCGCGACGTGCTGATGACCACCACCCTCGACGGCCGCGTGAAGACGCGGCTGCTCGCCAGCGGCGCCGACATGCGCGAGCCCGCCTGGGGCCCGTTCGGGCGCTGATGCCCGCACCACTTCACCGGAGGAAAGACCCATGCCAACGACGCGCCACCGCCGGATCCTGGCCCTCGGCACGCTCGCCGCGGCCGCGCTGATCGCCGGCTGCAGCACGACGAGCCTGGACGAGGCGCCGGTCGAGAGCCGCACGCCGACCCCGGCTGACGCCACGCCCGGCGCTGCCGGCAGCACCGCCGGCAGCAGCGGCGCGCCGCAGACCGGCGTCGCGACCGTGGACCTCACCAAGGGCCAGGCCGGCAGCGCCGATGCGGCCGCGCTCGCGCAGCGCGTCGTCTACTTCGACTTCGACAGCTTCGTGATCAAGGACGAGTACCGGCCGATGCTCGAGGCGCACGCGAAGGCGCTGAGCGCGAACCGAAACAAGCGCATGGCGATCGAGGGCCACACCGACGAGCGCGGCGGCCGCGAGTACAACCTCGCGCTCGGCCAGAAGCGCGCGCAGGCGGTGGCGCGCTCGCTGGTGCTGCTCGGCGTGACCGAGGTGCAGGTCGAGGCGGTGAGCTTCGGCGAGGAGCGCCCGGCCGACCCGGGCCACGACGAGGCCGCGTGGGCGAAGAACCGCCGCGCCGAGCTGAAGGACAAGTGAGCGTGGTGCCGATGAGCTTGGTGCCGATGAGCGTGGCGCCGACGACGCGGGCTCCGGCCGTGCGCCGCGCGGGCCGGGCCGCGGCGCCGCCCCGCCGCGCCGCCTGGGGCTTGCGCGCGCGTGGCTTCGTGCCGGCCCTCGTGCTGCTCGCCGCGCTCGGCATTGCCGGTCCGGTGCAGGCCCAGCTCTTCGCCGACGACGACGCGCGCAAGGCGATCCTCGACCTGCGCACCCGTTTCGCGCAGGCCGAGGAGCAGGCCCGGGCGCGCCAGGCCGAGACGAGCGAACAGCTGCAGACGCTGCGCCGCAGCCTGCTCGAGATGAACAACCAGGTCGAGGCGATGCGCACCGAGGTCGCCAAGCTGCGCGGCGAGAACGAGCAGCTGCAGCGCGAGGTGGCCGAGCTGCAGAAGCGCCAGCGCGACCTGGGCCAGGCGGTGGACGACCGGCTGCGGCGGATCGAGCCGCAGAAGGTCGCGCTCGACGGCCGCGAGTTCACGGCGCAGACCGACGAGACGCGCCAGTTCGACGAGGCGATGGCGCTGCTGCGTGCGGCCGAGTTCGGCAAGGCGGTGTTCGCGTTCGACAGTTTCCAAAAGCGCTGGCCGGCCAGCGGCTACGGCGACGCGGCGCGCTTCTGGCGCGGCAACGCGCTCTACGGCCAGCGCGAATACGCACAGGCGATCGCCGCGTTCCGCGACTACATCGCGCGCGCGCCGGACAGCCCGCGTGCGCCCGAGGCGGCGCTGGCGATCGCGAACAGCCAGATCGAGACCAAGGACGTGAAGGCCGCGCGCCGCACGCTCGAGGACCTGGTCAAGGCGTACCCGAAGTCCGAGGCCGCCGCGGCCGCGCGCGAGCGGCTGATGACGCTGAAGTGAGGCCGGCGCCCGCGCCGGCCCGCCCCGTTGCCGACCGAAGCCGACATCGCCGCGCTGACGGCCCGCGTGCTGTGGGCCGGCTTCGGCCTCGGCGTCGCCTTCGGTGCGGTCGCGCGCCGCACCCACTTCTGCACGATGGGCGCGATCAGCGACATCGTCGCCAGCGGCGACTGGGCGCGCATGCGGATGTGGCTGCTGGCGATCGGCACCGCGATGCTCGGCTTCAACGCCATGGTCGCGGCCGGCTGGGTGCAGGCCGGGCACAGCATCTATGCGGCGCCGCGGCTGGCCTGGCTCGCCCATGCCGTGGGCGGGCTGATGTTCGGTTTCGGCATGGTGCTCGCCTCCGGCTGCGGCAGCCGCAACCTGGTGCGTGCCGGCGGCGGCAACCTGAAGTCGTGGGTCGTGCTGCTGGTGCTCGCCGCCGCGGCCTACGCGACGCTGCGCGGCATCGCCGGCGTGCTGCGCGTGGCCAGCGTCGAACGCGTGACGCTGGCGCTGCCCGCGGGGCAGGACCTGCCCTCGCTCGCGGCGCAGGCGAGCGGCTGGCCGCGCGGCGTGCTCGCGCTGGTGTTCGGCATCGGCCTCGGCGGGGCGTTGATCGCCGGCGTGCTCGCGCGCAAACAGGGCCGCAGCGGCGACGTGCTGCTCGGCGGCTTCGGCATCGGCGCGGTGGTCGTCGGCACCTGGTGGGTGTCGGGCGTGCTCGGCCACGTGGCCGAACATCCGGCGACGCTCGAGGAGAGCTTTGTCGGCACCGCGTCGCGGCGCATGGAGAGCCTGACCTTCGTCGCGCCGCTGGCGAACACGCTCGACTGGCTGATCCTGTTCAGCGATGCGAGCCGGGTGCTGAACCTCGGCATCGTCACCAGCGCCGGCGTGCTGCTCGGCGCGGCGCTCGTCGCACTCGCCGACGGCAGCTTCCGCTGGGAGGGGTTCGGCGGGGTCGAGGACACGGCGAACCACCTCGTCGGCGCGGTGCTGATGGGCGTGGGCGGCGTCACCGCGCTCGGCTGCACGATCGGCCAGGGCATCAGCGGGCTGAGCACGCTCGCGCTCGGCAGCTTCATCGCCTTCGGCGCGATCGTCGCCGGCGGCTGGCTCGGCGTGCGCTGGCAGATCCGGCGCATCGAGCGCGGCGCATGAGCATGGCGGCGACCGGGGCCGCGACCGACGCCGACGCCGAGCGCCGCTTCGGCGGCTTGCGCCGGCTCTACGGCGACGCCGGCTACAAGCGGCTGCGGGCGCTGCGCATCGCGGTCGTGGGGCTCGGCGGCGTCGGCTCGTGGGCGGCCGAGGCGCTGGCGCGCTGCGGCGTGGCCGGGCTGACGCTGATCGACCTGGACCACGTCGCCGAGTCGAACATCAACCGCCAGGTGCAGGCGCTCGGCCGGACGCTCGGCCAGGCGAAGGTGCAGGCGCTGCACGAACGCATCGCCGACATCCACCCGGGCTGCGCGGTGACCGCGGTGGAGGAATTCGTCGACGAGCGCAACTGGCCGGGCCTGCTGCCGCAGCCGGTGGACGCGGTGCTCGATGCCTGCGACCAGGTGCGGGCGAAAGTCGCGCTCGCCGCATGGGCGCTGCGGATGCAAATGCCCTTCGTCTCGGTCGGCGCCGCCGGCGGCAAGCGGCGCGCGCAGGCGGTGGAGGTCGACGACCTGGCGCAGGCGACGCACGACCCGCTGCTCGCCGCGCTGCGCCAGCGGCTGCGGCGCGAGCACGGCGCGCCGCGCCGCGGCGCGATCGGCCTGCGGGCC
>JAFLDG010000131.1 GCA_017302495.1 Burkholderiales bacterium | reverse complement strand
TGTTCTACGGCCACCTGGACAAGCAGCCCGAGTTCAACGGCTGGCGCAACGACCTGGGCCCGTGGACGCCCAAGCTGGAGAACGGCAAGCTCTACGGCCGCGGCGGCGCCGACGACGGCTATGCGGTGTATGCCGCGATCAGCGCGATCGAGGCGCTGGACGCGCAGGGCATCGGCCGGCCGCGCTGCGTGGGCCTGATCGAGGCCTGCGAGGAAAGTGGCTCGCCCGACCTGCCGATGTACCTGGACCTTTTGCGGCCGCGGCTGGGCGAGGTGGCCCTGGTGGTGTGCCTGGACAGCGGCGCCGGCAGCTACGACCAGCTGTGGCTGACCACCAGCCTGCGCGGCATGGCCAGTGGCGTTTTGCGCGTGGAGGTGCTGGACGAAGGCATCCATTCGGGCGACGCCAGCGGCGTGGTGCCGTCGAGCTTCCGCATCCTGCGCCATGTGCTCGACCGGCTGGAGGACTCGGCCAACGGCGAACTGCTGCCGCGCGACTTCCATTGCGAGATCCCGGTGCAGCGCGTTGAGCAAGCGAAGGCGGCCGCCGCCATCCTGAAGGACGAGGTCTACAAGCGCTTCCCCTGGGCCTGCGGTGCCGACGGCGGCCCGGTGCTGCCCACCACCACCGACCCGGTGCAGGTGCTGCTGAACCGCACCTGGCGGCCGGCGCTCAGCGTCACTGGCGTCGACGGCTTCCCGGCGCTGGCCAACGCCGGCAACGTGCTGCGGCCCCATACCGCGTTCAAGCTGAGCCTGCGGCTGCCGCCGCTGGTGGACGGCGCGGCGGCCACGCAGCGGCTGCAACGCCTGCTGGAGGACAACGCGCCTTACAACGCCAAGGTCACCTTCCACGCCGACGGCAGCGCCACCGGCTGGAACGCACCGACGCTGGCGCCGTGGCTGGAGCGCGCGCTGAACGAGGCTTCGCAGGCGCACTACGGCGCGCCGCTGGGCTACATCGGCCAGGGCGGCACGATCCCGCTGATGAGCATGCTGCAGCAGGGCTTCCCGGCCGCGCAGATGATGGTCTGCGGCGTGCTCGGCCCGAAGAGCAACGCCCACGGACCGAACGAGTTCCTGCACGTGGGCTACGGCAAGCGGCTCACGGCCGCGGTGGCGCAGGTGGTGGCGGCCTGCCCCTGAGCCGGGCGCGCTTCAGCGCAGCGAGAAGGCTTCGACCGGCTTGAAGCCGCTCATCGGCTCGAGCAGGCTCAGCAGCGGCTTCAGCGGCGTGTAGCGCGTGGCCACCTTGGTGGCATAGGCGAAGAAGCGCGGCAGGTCGGCGGCATAGGTCGGCTTGCCGTCGCGGTGCTTGAGCCGGCAGAAGATGCCCAGCACCTTCAGGTGGCGCTGCAGGCCCATCCATTCCAGCGCGCGCCAGAACTCGCCGAAGTCGGCCGACAACGCGTCGTCCAGCGGCACGCCGGCGCGCTTGGCCTCGCTCCAGTAGCGCACCGCCCAGTCGATCTCGCGCTCCTCGTCCCAGGAGATGAAGGCATCGCGCAGCAGCGAGGCCACGTCGTAGCTGACCGGGCCGCGCACCGCGTCCTGGAAGTCGAGGATGCCGGGGTTCGGCTCGGTGACCATCAGGTTGCGCGGCATCCAGTCGCGGTGCACCGCCACCGTGGGCTGGGCCAGCGCGCTGTCGATCAGCAGCCGGCAGATCTTCTGCCAGCGCGCCTGCTCGGCCGCGCCCCACTGCCGGCCGAACTCGCGCTGCACGCACCAGTCGGGGAACAGCGCCAGCTCGCGCGCGAGCAGCGCCTCGTCGTAGGGCGGCAGGTCCTGCGCCGGCACCTTCAGCTGCCACTGCACCAGCGCGGCGATGGCGTCGCGCATCAGCGCGTCGGCACGCGCCGCATCGGCCTGCTGCAGCGCGGCCAGGTAAAGCTCGCTGCCCAGGTCGTCGAGCAGCAGGAAGCCCTGCTCGGCGTCGGCCTCGAGCACCTGCGGGCCGTGCAGGCCGGCCGCGCCGATGTAACCCGCCACCTGCACGAACGGACGCACGTCCTCCTGCGGCGGCGGCGCATCCATCACGATGCAACTGCCGCCGGCGGCGGTAGCGATTCGGAAATAGCGGCGAAAGCTGGCGTCGGCCGAAGCCGGCGCGAGAGTGTCCGGCCGCAGGCCATGGGCCGGCGCCACCGCCGCCAGCCAGCGCTCGAAGGCCGCACGGCGGGTCGGATCGCGCCAGACGAAAGCGGCCGCCGGCGACGGCTCGGGAGTGCTCAAGGGGTGCGCGGGCGGGCTCGTTGGATAATGAATTCTAAGGACCGGTGTCGATGCCGCGCCGCGTACACGCGGGTGCCGGCCGGCCGCCACCCGAAGGAGACGCAGCGCCGCCGGGCCTGCACCCGAAGCCGCCCGTGCCCAGCCCCGATCTCCCGCGCGCCCGTGCCCACCGCCGGCCTCTCGTGATCTGGGCCGCGCTGCTCGCGCCGGTCGCCGTCGCGGTCGCGCAGCCCGGGCCGGCCTTGCATCCGGCGACCGCGCTGCAGCCTCCGCCCGGCGGCAGCGACGTGCGCGGCCAGGCGCCGGTGTACCTGCGCGCCGACCGCCTCAGCGGCCAGCTCCAGGCCACCGTCGCCGCGCAGGGCAAGGTCGAGTTGCGCCACGCCGGCATCGTGATCCGCGCCGACGAGTTGCGCTACGACCTGGCCGAGGACCTGGCCGTCGCCGAGGGCCGGGTGCGCATCAGCTTCGGCGGCTCGGTGGTGCAGGCGCCGCAGGTGCAACTGAAGGTGCAGCGGACCGAGGGTTTCGCGCTGCAGCCGGAGTACCAGATCGCGCTCACCGGCGCCGGCGGCACGGCCGAGCGCATCGACTTCCTCGGCAGCGGCCAGGCGCGCGTGACCCGTGCCGACTACACCGCCTGCACGCGCGAAGGCGGGCAGCAGCCCGACTGGCTGATCCGCGCCGAGACCTTGCACCTGGACCAGGAGGCCGGCGTCGGCACGGCCGACGACGCCGAGCTGCTGTTCTTCGGCTGGCCGGTGCTGGTGTTGCCGAGCCTGAGCTTCCCGCTGAACGACCAGCGCAAGTCCGGCTGGCTCGCACCGACCCTGGACCTGAGCACCGGCAGCGGCCTCGAGTTCGCGGTGCCCTACTACTGGGACATCGCACCGAACCGCGATGCGACGCTGACGCCGGCGATCTCGACCCGGCGCGGCTTCGCGATCGCGGGCGAGTTTCGCTACCTCGAACCGGCCTTCGCCGGCCAGGCGATGCTCGACCTGCTGCCGTACGACCGGGTCGCCGAGCGCACGCGCTGGTGGACCACCTGGGCGCACGAAGGCCGGCTGCAGGCCGACACGCTGTACAGCCTGAACCTCGAACGCGTCTCCGACGACGACTGGTGGAACGACTTCCCGCGCCGGCACCTGGCGCTGACGCCGCGGCTGCTGCCGCTGACCGCGCAGATCGTGCACGACCTGCGCCGCGGCGACGACGCGCTGGAGATCTATGCCCGCACGCAGCGCTGGCAGCTGCTGCAGTCGCCGAACATCATGGATGCGCCCTTCGACCGCAGCCTGCAGCTCGGCGTGCGCAGCCTCGGCGACCTGCCCGCGGGCCTGCAGTACGCGGTGGAGGCCGAGGCCAACCGTTTCGAGCTGCCGAGCAACCCGGGCTACCTGGCGCCGCAGACGCCGCCGGGCGACGGCTCGCGGCTGCATGTGCAGGGGTGGCTGAGCCGGCCGTGGCGCGAGCCGGGATGGTGGATCGCGCCGAGCGCGCTGTTCAACGCCGCCGCGTACTACACCGACGAGCCGATGGCCGGCGGCGGCACCCGGGCGTCGCGGGTGATCCCGACCGCCAGCGTCGGCGCCGGTGCCGAGTTCGAGCGCTCGGCCGAGTTCTTCGGCCGCGCGCTGCGCCAGACGCTGGAGCCGCGGCTGCTCTACGTCTACACGCCCCACGTCGCGCAGGCCGGGCTGCCGAACTTCGATTCGGCGATCAAGGACTTCAGCTTCGCCACGATCTATTCGGAGAACGCGTTCTCCGGCATCGACCGGGTGTCGGACAGCAACGCGCTGACCGCCGGCATCTCCACCCGGCTGCTCGACGCCGCCTCGGGCGAGGAGCTGCTGCAGCTGGGCATCGTCCAGCGCTACCTGTTCGACGACCAGCTGATCACCGACAACGGCGTGCCCGAGCAGCGCGGCTACTCCGACGTGCTGCTGCGCGGCGCGACGCGCGTGCTGCAGCCGCTGAACGTCGAGGCCTACCTGCGCTGGAGCCCGAACAGCAACGAATTCGAGCGCGCGATCCTCGGTCTGCAGTACGCGCCGGGGCCGTTCCGCACGCTGAACCTGACCTACCGTTACGCGCGCGAAGTGACCTCGCAGTACGAGCTGTCCTGGCAGTGGCCGATCTACGAGCCGGACGGGCAGCGGCCGCCGCCGAACGCGAACGCGTCGTGCCGCAGCGCCTGGTACACGGTGGGGCGGTTGAACTACAACAACCGCGACAGCCGCCTGACCGATTCGGTGGTCGGCGTCGAGTACGACGCCGGCTGCTGGATCGCGCGGCTCGCGCTCAGCCGCTGGTCCACCGGCGTCAGCGAGGCGAACACGCAGGTGGTGTTCCAGCTCGAGCTGGTCGGGCTGTCGCGGGTCGGGTCGAATGCGCTCGCGGTCCTGAGGGACAATATTCCCGGCTACCGGCTGCTGCGCGAGGGCCGCAGTGCGACACCGGCCTCCGCCTTCTATGACTGACCCCTTCGGACTCCGCGGCGCGCGGGTCGCTGCCGCGGCCCTGGTGCTGGCTCTGGCCGGCACCGGTGCGGCCGTGGCGCAGATCCAGATGCGCAGCGCGGCGACGCCCGCGCCGCAGGTGTTGATCCGCGGCAACGACTACAGCGGCGACTTCATCGTCGCCGTGGTCAACAGCGACCTGGTCACCGCGGCCGAGGTCGAGCAGCGCATCAACCAGATGCGCGCGGCGGCAGCGCGCGGCGGCAGCCCGCCGCCGGTGACCGATCGGATGCGGCAGCAGGCGCTCGACTCGCTGATCGAGGAGCGCGTGATCACGACCTATGCGCGCGAGACCGGCGTGCGCATCGACGACGCCGACCTGGACCGCGCGGTGCAGGCCGTGGCCGCGGCGAACCGCATGACCGTGCCGCAGTTGCGCGAGCGGCTGGCTGCGCAGGGCATCGACTACACGCGCTTCCGCTCCGGGCTGCGCGACCAGATGATCGCCGAGCGCGTGCGCGAGCGCGAGGTGGTGCAGCGCATCCGCGTCCAGGAAATCGAGATCGACGAGTTCCTCGCCAAGCGCCAGACCGCGGTCGCGCGCGACAACGAACTGAACATCGCGCAGATCCTGGTTTCGGTGCCCGAGGGTGCAGGCGAGGAGGTCGTGACGCAGCGGCGCGCCCGTGCGGAGAGCGCGCTGGCCCGGGTGCGCGGCGGCGAGGACTTCGCCGCGGTGGCGCGCGAGATGTCGGAAGACGGCAACCGGGCGAACGGCGGCGAGATCGGGCTGCGCCCCGCGTCGCGCCTGCCCGACCCCTTCGTCGAGGCCGTGCGCGGCCTGCAGCCCGGGCAGGTGGCGCCGGCGCTGCTGCGCACCGGCGCCGGCTTCCACGTGCTCAAGCTGGTCGAGCGGCGCGAGTTCAGCGGCGTGCGGGTGACGCAGACCCGGCCGCGGCACATCCTGCTGCGGCCGTCGGAACAGGTCAGCGTCGAGGCCGCGCAGCGCCAGGTGGCCGAGATGCGCGCGCAGATCGAGGGCGGCTCGGCCACCTTCGAGGCGCTCGCCCGGCAGTACTCGCAGGACGGCTCGGCAGCGCAGGGCGGCGACCTCGGCTGGGTCATGCCCGGCTCGCTGGTGCCGGAGTTCGAGCAGGCGATGAACCGGCTGCCGGCCGGCGGCATCTCGCCGCCGGTGGTCTCGCGCTTCGGCGTCCACCTGATCCAGGTCGTCGAACGGCGGGAGACGACGCTGGACGCGAAGCAGGTCCGCGAGCAGGCACGCAATGCGCTGCGCGAGCAGAAGTTCGAGGAGGCCTACCTCGAATGGATCAAGGATCTGCGCGGTCGGGCCTACATCGAGATGCGCGATCCCCCCTGAGCGGCCGGGCGATGCAGCATGTCGCGCGCAAGCGCTTCGGCCAGCACTTCCTGAGCGACCCGGCGGTCGTCGACCGCATCGTCGGCTTGGTCGATCCGCAGCCTGGTCAGGCGCTGGTCGAGATCGGCCCCGGGCTCGGCGCGATCACCTTCCCGCTGCTGCAGCGATGCGGCGCACTGACCGTGATCGAGCTCGACCGCGACCTGGCCGCGCGCCTGCGCCGCCATGGCGCCGGCCTGACGGTGGTCGAGGCCGACGTGCTCGGCGTCGACTTCCGGGCCCTGGCCGATCGGCTCGGCGCCAAGCTGCGGATCGTCGGCAACCTGCCCTACAACATCTCGACGCCGATCCTGTTCCACCTGCTGGCCGTCGCCGACCGGGTGCTCGACCAGCACCTGATGCTGCAGAAGGAGGTGGCCGAGCGCATCGCCGCGGCGCCGGCGAGCAAGGCCTACGGCCGGCTGTCGGTGATGCTGCAGTGGCGCTACGCGGTCACCACCGAACTCGACGTGCCGCCGGCCGCGTTCTCGCCGCCGCCGCAGGTCGACTCCGCGGTGATCGCGATGCGGCCGCTGCCGGCGCCGGACGGGATTGACGCAGCGCTGCTCGGCGAGTTGGTGACCGTCGCTTTCTCGCAGCGCCGCAAGCTGCTGCGGCACACGCTCGGGCGCTGGCTGGCCGCGCGCGGAGCGGCGCCCGACTTCGACCTGCAGCGCCGGGCCGAGGAAGTGCCGGTGGCGGAATTCGTCGCGCTGGCGCGCCGCCAGCGCGCCTAGCTGCGTCCGGCCCGCCGAGCCAGTGCGCCAGGAGGTCGGGCGCGCCAAAACGAAGGGGCGGCCCGCAGGCCGCCCCGTCCGGTTCAGCCGCCTGCGGTCAGGCGGCGGTGAGCCACATCGCGGTGTCGAACGCGCTGCTCATCAGCGGCATGTTCACGCCGAAGTTCGGGTTGAACCCGTTCTTCGACACCGGCGGCTTGGGCGCCGGCTTGTCCGCTGCGACTTGGGCCATCTCCGCCCGCTCCCCTGGCCCGATTTCCAGGGAGCGGGCTACCGAAAAGAATAGAAACACCTGAACGGTATTCGTCGCTCCGCCCAGAAGTCGGCCGCGTCACGGAAGACGTCGAGCAACTGCTCGCGCGCCTCGCGGTCGAAGCGCGGGTTGTCCGGCAGCTGTTCGAGCACGACGACGAAACCGGGTTGCGCGCCCGCCTTGTTCACCAGGTCGGTCATGCAGTCGTACAGCGCGTCCAGGTTCTTGCCGAAGTGCGGCGGAAACAGGAACGACTCGGCAATGCGTTCGAGCACGTCCTGCTTGGTCTGCGCACCGGTCAGGTTCGCATAGAGGAAGTGCTGCTGCACATCCTCGGCCGCCTGCATCAGGTCGTCCACGCGGTAGGCGCGGATCGCCTGGACGATATTAGGTCGGACGGTCTGCAGAAGCATGGTCATGCTTCACCTCCACACGCTGATCTGAACTCTCTGGTGCACCCGGCGCTCACTGCACGATGCGGGCAAAGCTCGCGTAGTGGTCGCCGGTGTAGTAACACGCTTCGGGACGGTCCGGTTGACTGCCGCCGCAGACGATCCGCCGTGCCCCGCGGTTCGGCGCTCCGGGCGTCGGCACCGTGTACTCGCGGTAGTAGCCCCGGCTGCGCGCCGGCAACAACCGCTCGCGGTTGCCGAAGACGCTGCCGTCCTTGCCATAGGCGAACGGCCCGCCTTGGTGGATCTGCCGGTACACCTGCTGCGCCTGCACCGGCATCTGCGCCACGCTGACCGCCGGCAATTGCCCCGCCTGCGCCGCGTCCCTGGCGTCCGCAGGACCTGCGAGGGTCACGATCCCGGCGACCGTGACTGCGAGCGCCAACTTCCACAACGACTGCCCTGGCGACGGCCCACAGGACCGGGACACGGGTTAACCCTTAACTTCAAAGCATCAATGCTACCGGAAGGCCCCCGAAAGCTCAAGTCTCCGTTTCAAATCCAGGCATTCGGCAAGGTAAGGAAGCGTGCGCAAACTTCTTCCCGCGAGCAAGAGGCGCGTGTCCACATCCGCTGCACGGCCCGGAACGCGGGGCGCCGGGGTAGCGCCGCCCGGCGATCGGGCAGCGGCTCAGCGCGCCGCGTTCGCGTCGGCGACGGTCAGCGCCGTCATGTTGACGATCCGGCGCACGGTGGCCGACGGTGTCAGCACGTGCACCGGCCGCGCCGCACCCAGCAGCACCGGGCCGATCGCGATGCCGCCGCCGGCCGCCGTCTTCAGCAGGTTGTAGGCGATGTTGGCGGCATCGATGTCCGGCAGCACCAGCAGGTTCGCGTCGCCGTGCAAGGTCGAGCGCGGCATCAGCTTGCGCCGCGCCTCGGCATCGAGCGCGAGGTCGCCGTGCATCTCGCCGTCGACCTCGAGCCAGGGCGCCTGCTCGCGCAGCAGCGCCAGTGCCCGGCGCATCTTCACCGCCGAGGGGTGATCGCTGGTGCCGAAGTTGCTGTGCGACAGCAGCGCCGCCTTCGGCGCGATGCCGAAGCGGCGCATCTCCTCGGCCGCCAGGACCGTGATCTCGCACAGCTCCTCGGCCGACGGGTCGGCGTTGACATGGGTGTCGACGAGGAACACCTGGCGGCCCGGCAGCATCAACCCGTTCATGCAGGCGTAGACCTGCACGTCCTGCGGCGTGCTCGGGCTGCCGCCGGCACGTTTGCCGATCACCTGGTCGATGTAGGACAGATGGTTGGCCGTGGTGCCCCAGGTGCCGCACAGCAGGCCGTCGACGTCGCCGTTGTGCAGCAGCATGCAGCCGATCAGCGTCAGCCGGCGCCGCATCTCGATCTTGGCCACCTGGATCGTCACGCCCTTGCGCTCGGTCAGCCGGTGGTAGGTCATGAAGAAGTCGCGATAGCGCTCGTCGTGCTCGACGTTGACCACGTCGTAGTCCACGCCCTGCTTCAGCCGCAGGCCGAACTTCTCGACCCTCGCCGCGATCACCTGCGGCCGGCCGATCAGCGTCGGCCGCGCCAGCCCCTCGTCGACGACCACCTGCACCGCGCGCAGCACGCGCTCCTCCTCGCCCTCGGCGAAGGCGACGCGGTTCGCCTTCGCGCGCTTGGCCAGCGTGAAGATCGGCCGCATCGTCTGCCCCGAGGCATAGACGAAGTTCTGCAGCTTCTCGGCGTAGGCCTCCCAGTCGGTCACCGGCCGGCGGGCGACGCCGGATTCGGCCGCCGCCCGCGCCACGGCCGGCGCGATCTTCATCATCAGCCGCGGGTCGAAGGGCTTCGGGATCAGGTACTCGGGCCCGAAGGCCAGCGATTCGCCGGCATAGGCCGCGGCGACGACCTCGCTCTGTTCGGCCTGCGCCAGCTCCGCGATCGCGTGCACCGCGGCGATCTCCATCTCGTCGGTGATCGTGGTCGCGCCGCTGTCCAGCGCGCCGCGGAAGATGTACGGGAAGCACAGCACGTTGTTGACCTGGTTCGGGTAGTCGCTGCGCCCGGTAGCGATGACCGCGTCGTCGCGCACCGCGCGCACCTGCTCGGGCAGGATCTCCGGCGTCGGGTTGGCGAGCGCGAAGATCACCGGCCTGGCCGCCATGCGCGCGACCATGTCGGGCTTGAGCACGCCGCCGGCCGACAGCCCCAGGAACACGTCGGCGCCCGGGATCACCTCGGCCAGCGTGCGCAGCTGCGTCGCCTGCGCGAACTGCGCCTTGTCCTCGTCCATCAGCTCGGTGCGGCCCTGCCAGACGACGCCGGCCAGGTCGGTGACCCAGACGTTCTCGCGCCGGACCCCCAGCTTCAGCAGCAGGTTCAGGCAAGCCAGCGCCGCCGCGCCGGCGCCGCTGGCCACGAGCTTGACCTCGCCGATCGGCTTGCCGACCACCTTCAGCGCGTTCAGCATCGCCGCGCCGACGACGATGGCGGTGCCGTGCTGGTCGTCGTGGAAGACCGGGATCTTCAGCCGCTCGCGCAGGCGGCGCTCGACGGCGAAGCAGTCCGGCGCCTTGATGTCCTCGAGGTTGATGCCGCCGAAGGTGGGCTCGAGCGCGGCGATCACCTCGACCAGCTTGTCGACGTCCTTCTCGTTGACCTCGATGTCGAAGACGTCGATGTTGGCGAACTTCTTGAACAGCACCGCCTTGCCTTCCATCACCGGCTTGGCGGCGAGCGCACCGATGTCGCCCAGGCCCAGCACCGCGGTGCCGTTGCTGATCACCGCCACCAGGTTGCCACGCGCGGTGTAGCGGAAGGCGGTCGCCGGATCGGCGGCGATCTCCTCGCAGGCCGCGGCGACGCCGGGCGAGTAGGCCAGTGCCAGGTCGTGCTGGTTGACCATCTGCTTGGTCGCCGCGATCGCCAGCTTGCCCGGCTGCGGAAACTCGTGGTACTCGAGCGCGGCACGGCGCAGTTCGATCGCCTTTTCGTCGGGAGCGGGCACGGGAGGCCTCCGTTGTCGTGGGCCGGCACGGCGGGGCGCGGATTCTAGGCCGCGGCCCAACCCCGACCGGGCTGGCAGTGTCGCGCCGATCCGCCGGCCGCGGCATGCGCGAAACTGCGTAGCGCCCGCGGCAGCCGCCGGCCGATACTGTCCGCGGTGGGTGCGGATGGCCGCGCCGGAGCGCGATCGGCGCGCAGCTTGTCTCGTGCGTGCGCCACGACCGCCCCGAGGCGCTCGCGCCGGGGCGCGCGAGCGCGGAGGTTGCCTGACGAGCCCGCCGGGCC
>JAFLDG010000130.1 GCA_017302495.1 Burkholderiales bacterium | reverse complement strand
GCACGTGCAGCCCGACCAGCGTCAGCAGCACGGCGAAGTTCGCTTCGTGGACGGCAGACAGCGTGTCGCTCCAGTCGTCGCCGACGCGTGCCGCCCACGGGCCTTCGTTCATGATGTCGTCGTTGGCGCAGAGTCCCGTCAGCACCTGCACGGTGAGGCTGGCGAGCAGCGCCAGGATCATCCAGCCGCCGAGGGGATTGTGGCCGGCCTCGGGCTGCGGGGGTCGGCGCGCCGCGGCGGCGCGGGCGCGGCCGCGGCCGCCGGCTGCGGCGCCGGCGGCCGATGCACCGGGAAGCGCACCGTGATCAGCGTGCCCGGCCCGATGCCCTGAGCCGCTGCCTGCGCCCGCGGCAGCGTGTCGGTGATGCCGATGCTGGCGCCGTGCTGCTGCGCGACCTCGCGCACGATCGCCAGGCCGAGCCCGCTGCCGTCGATCGTCGTCTCGGGCGAGCGGTAGAAGGGCTGGAAGACCAGCTCGCGCTCGGCTTCGGCGATGCCGGGGCCGCTGTCCTCGATCTGCAGCACCACGACCTGGCCGAAGGGGTCGACCACGACGCGCGCGGTGACGGTGCCGCCGGGCGGCGTGTACTGCAGCGCGTTGTCCACCAGGTTGCGCACCATCTCGCGCACCAGCACCGGCTGGCCGTGCAGCTGCGTGTCCTGGCCCGGCTCCGGCCCCTCGTAGCCGAGGTCGATGCGCTTGTCCATCGCCCGCGGCACGAAGTCGCGCACCGTGTCGCGCACGATCTCGACCAGGCCGAAGGGCTGCTGGCGCAGCGCCTGCTCGCGGTCCTCGGCGCGGGCCATCGACAGCAGCTGGTTGACCGCGTGCGCGGCGCGCTGGCTCGAGGTGGCGATCTGCTCGAGCGAGGCCTTCATCGTCGCCGCGTCGGCGGTGCCCCACTCGATCGCCCGCGCGGCCAGTTCGGCCTGCATGCGCAGCCCGGCGAGCGGGGTCTTCAGCTGGTGCGCGGCATCGGCCAGGAAGTGCTTCTGCGCGCTGATCGACTGGTCGAGCCGGGCGAGCAGGTCGTTGAACGACCCGACCAGCGGCGCGACCTCGTCCGGCACGTGGCGTGCGTCGATCGGGCTCAGGTCGCCGGCGTCGCGTTGCCGGATGCGCTGCTGCAGCCGCGCCAGCGGCTTGATGCCGCGCGCCAGCGCGAGCCACACCAGCAGCACCGCCACCGGCAGGATCACGAACTGCGGCAGGATCACGCCCTTGATGATCTCGTTGGCGAGCAGCGCGCGCTTCTCCAGCGTCTCGGCGACCTGGACCAGCGTCGGCCGGTCGCCGGCCGCGCCGGGGATCGGCTGCCAGAGATAGGCCACGCGCACGTCCTCGCCGTGGACCGACTCGTCGCGGAAGCGGACCTCGCCGTTGACGACGGCGGGCTCCGGCGGCAACGGCAGGTCGAAGTCCCCGGCGACGAACTCGCCGCGCACGCCGAGCACCTGGAAGTAGGCGTGCGCGACCTCGTCCGAACGGAGGAACTCCGCCGCCAGCGCCGGCAGCCGCAACTGCACGGTGCGCAGCGTGGTGCCGACGTCCTCCTCGACCGCGACCTGGCGGGCGATCGCGTACGCGACCTCGGCGAGGTCGCGGTCGTAGGGCCGGTTCGCGATGTTCTGCGCGACGACGTAGGTGAGGAAGATGCTCATCGGCCACAGCAGCAGCAGCGGCGCGAGCATCCAGTCGAGGATCTCGCCGAACAGCGAATGCTGCTCGTGGTCGTTGCCGAAGGCCATGCGCGGCAGGATAGCTCGCCGCGGCTACCGCGGTTCACGCCACGCATGAGTCGCCTGCCGCGCCCCGCCGCTGCGCCCGGCGCGCGCGCCCGCAGTGGGCTCTCAGCCCGGGATCTTCTCCAGGCAGTAGCCCAGGCCGCGCACGGTGGCGATGCGGATCGGGCCCTGCTCGATCTTCTTGCGCAGGCGGTGGATGTAGACCTCGATCGCGTTGTTGCTGACCTCTTCGCCCCACTCGCACAGGCGCTCCACCAGCTGATCCTTGCTGACCAGGCGGCCGGCGCGCTGCAGCAGCACCTCGAGCAGCGAGATCTCGCGCGCCGACAGCTCGATCATCTGGTCGTTGATGTAGGCCACGCGTCCGGTGGCATCGAAGCTCAGCGGCCCGTGCCGGATGATCGTCGACGCACTGCCCAGACCGCGCCGCGTGAGGGCGCGCACCCGGGCTTCCAGCTCCTGCAGCGAGAAGGGCTTGGCCATGTAGTCGTCGGCGCCGAGATCCAGCCCCTTGACGCGCTGCTCGACGCTGTCGGCCGCGGTCAGGATCAGCACCGGCACCGACGAGCCGCGGGCGCGCAGCCGGCGCAGCACGTCCAGACCGTGCATCTTCGGCAGCCCGAGGTCGAGGATCACGCAATCGAACTCATGGTCGGCCAGCGCGGCATCGGCCTGCGAGCCGGTGCCGACCTGGTCGGCGGCATAACCCGCGGCACGCAGCGAGCGCAACAGGCCGTCGGCGAGGACCTGGTCGTCTTCCGCGATGAGGATGCGCATCCGGGGGGTCTCCAGTGGTCGGCCCGGTCGGTCGACGGACGGCCGCTCTTTGTGGCGGCAATGCTGTCGATTCTAGGGATGCCTTGCCGCGAAGTTACTGTACAAACATCCAGTTTCCAGGATAATGAGAGCATCCGAGGAGGCCAACGATGGACGCACCCGTGAAAGCACTCAACACCGAAAAGGCCAAGGCGCTGCAGGCGGCGCTGGCGCAGATCGAAAAGCAGTTCGGCAAGGGCTCGATCATGCGCCTGGGCGACGGCGAGGTCGCGCAGGACCTGCAGGTCGTCTCCACCGGCTCGCTCGGGCTGGACATCGCACTCGGCGTCGGCGGCCTGCCGCGGGGCCGAGTGGTCGAGATCTACGGCCCGGAGTCGTCCGGCAAGACCACGCTGACGCTGCAGGTCATCGCCGAGATGCAGAAGCTCGGCGGCGTCTGCGCGTTCATCGACGCCGAACACGCGCTCGACACCCAGTACGCGCAGAAGCTCGGGGTCAGCCTCCAGGACCTTCTGATCTCCCAGCCCGACACCGGCGAGCAGGCGCTCGAGATCGTCGACGCGCTCGTGCGCTCGGGGTCGGTCGACCTGATCGTCGTCGACTCCGTGGCCGCGCTCACGCCCAAGGCCGAGCTCGAAGGCGAGATGGGCGACTCGCTGCCGGGGCTGCAGGCGCGGCTGATGAGCCAGGCGCTGCGCAAGCTCACCGCCACCATCAACAAGACGCAGACGATGGTCATCTTCATCAACCAGATCCGGATGAAGATCGGCGTCATGTTCGGCAACCCCGAGACCACCACCGGCGGCAATGCGCTCAAGTTCTATGCCTCGGTTCGGCTCGACATCCGCCGCACCGGCAGCATCAAGAAGGGCGACGAGGTCATCGGCAGCGAGACCAAGGTCAAGATCGTCAAGAACAAGGTCGCGCCGCCGTTCAGGACCGCCGAGTTCGACATCCTCTACGGCGAGGGCATCAGCCGCGAGGGCGAGATCGTCGACCTCGGCGTCGCCAACCAGGTGCTCGACAAGGCCGGCGCCTGGTACGCCTACAAGGGCGAAAAGATCGGCCAGGGCAAGGACAACGCGCGCGAGTTCCTGAAGGAGAACCCGGAACTCGCGCGCGAGATCGAGAACCGCGTGCGCGAGGCGATGGGCGTGCCGCCGATCCCGGCCGAGGCGCCCGCCGCCTGAGCGGCGGCCGGAATGGCTGCCGGCGCAGGCGCAGCCGCCGCCGCGCTGCAGGCTCGGGCCCTGCGCTGGCTCGCGCAGCGCGAACACAGCCGCGGCGAGCTGCGGGCCAAGCTGCTGCGGGTGGCCGGCGCTGCGGCCGGTCCGTTCGGCGGCAGGGGCGGCGAGGGTGCGGACGACGCCGGCGCCGCCCCCGACCCAGCCGAGATCGACGCCTTGCTCGACCGACTGCAGCGGCAGGGCCTGCTCAGCGACGAGCGCTTCGTGCAGAGCCGGCTGCGGCTGCGCAGCGCCCAACACGGCCTGCGCCGGCTCGAAGCCGAGTTGTCGCGGCACGCCGTGGCGCTGCCTGCCGCTGATCGGCAGCGGCTGCTCGCCACCGAACTGCCGCGCGCCGTCGACCTCTGGCGTCGCCGTTTCGGTGGTCCGGCGGCCGATCCGAAACTGCGGGCCCGGCAGATGCGGTTCCTCGCGGCACGCGGCTTCAGCCCCGAGGTGATTCGCAAGGCCGCGGCCGAACTGCGCCGCGCCCCGGACGGCGACGGCGGCTGAGCGGCCGCGTGTCGCGCCGCTGCCGGGTGCGTGCCGGCAATCCGCGGCGCAGCCGGGTGTCGACCCTCGCGGCGGGTGGTGGTGCCCGCGCCCGCGCGGGCTGCCGCCGGGCCGCATCGATCACGTCGTTGCGTCCGGCGCTGCGCCCGCGCGGCTGCATGCTAAAGTGACCGCGCGTTCCGGCCGTCGCGCCCGGCAAGCCACGGCGGCCGGCAGCGCAGTCGCCCCATCCGGGCACCGTGGCGGCGGGGCCCGCGCAGACGGCCGATCGGCCCCCGTGCGACGGTTCAGGCTGGAGCAAGCTGGCGCGCCGATGATGGCGCGCTCCTCGATTTCGGCAACGCGCCTCGGCGGCGAATCCAGGCATGAAGATCCACGAGTACCAGGGCAAGGAAATCCTCCGCGGCTTCGGCGTGCCGGTGCCGCGCGGCTACCCGGCGTTCACCGCCCGCGAGGCGGTCGAAGCGGCGCAGAAGCTCGGCGGCAGCGTCTGGGTCGTCAAGGCGCAGATCCACGCCGGCGGCCGCGGCAAGGGCGGCGGCGTCAAGCTCGCCAAGAGCCTGGCGGAGGTCGAACAACTGGCCGGTCAGATCCTCGGCATGCAGCTGAAGACCCACCAGACCGGGCCCGACGGCCAGAAGGTGCGCCGCCTGCTGGTCGAGGAAGGCGCCGACATCCGCAAGGAGTACTACGCCGCCGCGCTCACGGATCGGGCGACGCAGAAGGTCGCGCTGATGGCCAGCAGCGAAGGCGGCATGGACATCGAGGAGGTCGCGCACAAGACGCCGGAGAAGATCATCAAGGTCTTCGTCGATCCGCTCGTCGGCCTGACCGATGCCCAGGCAGGCGAACTGGCCGACGGCATCGGCGTACCGGCCGGCAGCCGCGGCCAGGCGATCGATGTGTTCAAGAAGCTCTACCGGACCTACATGGACACCGACGCCAGCCTGGCCGAGATCAACCCGCTGATCCTGGAAGGCAACGGCGCGATCAAGGCGCTGGACGCGAAGTTCAACTTCGACAGCAACGCGCTGTACCGCCACCCCGAGATCGTCGCCTATCGCGACCTGGACGAGGAGGACGCGGCCGAGATCGAGGCCAGCAAGTTCGACCTCTCCTACATCAGCCTCGACGGCAACATCGGCTGCCTGGTCAACGGCGCCGGCCTGGCGATGGCGACGATGGACACGATCAAGCTGTTCGGCGGCGAGCCGGCCAACTTCCTCGACGTCGGCGGCGGCGCCACCGCCGAGAAGGTGACCGAGGCCTTCAAGATCATGCTGAAGAACGACAAGGTCAAGGGCATCCTCGTCAACATCTTCGGCGGCATCATGCGCTGCGACACCATCGCCGAGGGCGTGATCGCGGCCTGCAAGGCGGTGCACCTGAGCATCCCGCTGGTCGTGCGCATGAAGGGCACGAACGAGGACATCGGCAAGAAGATGCTGGCCGAGTCGGGGCTGCCGATCATCAGCGCCGACACGATGGCCGAAGCGGCCACCAAGATCGTCGCTGCCGTCAAGTAAGGGACCCGCCTCATGTCGATCCTGATCAACAAGGACACCCGCGTCGTCACGCAGGGCATCACCGGCAAGACCGGCCAGTTCCACACCCGGATGTGCGTGGCCTACGCCGACGGCAAGAACTGCTTCGTCGCCGGCGTCAACCCGAAGAAGGCGGGCGAGGACTTCGAGGGCATCCCGATCTACGCCAGCGTGAAAGACGCGAAGGCGCAAACGGGCGCCACGGTGAGCGTGATCTACGTGCCGCCGGCCGGTGCCGCCGCGGCGATCTGGGAGGCGGTCGAGGCCGACCTGGACCTGGCCATCTGCATCACCGAGGGCATCCCGATCAAGGACATGCTCGAGGTGCGCAACAAGATGAAGGCCAAGGAGGCGGCCGGCGGCAAGCGCACGCTGCTGCTCGGCCCCAACTGCCCGGGCACGATCACCCCGGACGAGATCAAGATCGGCATCATGCCGGGCCATATCCACAGACGAGGCCGCGTCGGCGTGGTCAGCCGCTCGGGCACGCTGACCTACGAGGCGGTGGCGCAGTTGACCGAACTGGGGATCGGTCAGAGCAGCGCGGTCGGCATCGGCGGCGACCCGATCAACGGCCTGAAGCACATTGACGTGATGCGGCTGTTCAACGACGATCCGGACACCGACGCGGTGATCATGATCGGCGAGATCGGCGGCCCCGACGAGGCCGACGCGGCGCGCTGGTGCAAGGCCCACATGAAGAAGCCGGTCGTCGGCTTCATCGCCGGCGTCACCGCGCCGCCCGGCAAGCGCATGGGCCATGCCGGCGCGCTGATCAGCGGCGGCGCCGACACCGCGAACGCGAAGCTCGAGATCATGGAGGAGTGCGGGTTCATCGTCACCCGCAACCCATCCGAGATGGGCCGCCTGCTGAAGAAAGCCATCGGGGCCTGATCGAGACGTGGGGCGCCGCGGCCGGGCTTGGCCGCGGCGGGCCGGGTCGCGGCCGCATCCGTAGGATTACGAAGCTCGCGCTGGGCGGGGCGGCCTAAACTCGCCGCCACCGACCGCTGGCCCCACCGGCCACGTCCGCCGCGAGGGGATCCACGATGCAAGAGTTCATGACGCCCGAGTTCTGGCTCGCCGTGGGTCAGATCATCATGATCGACATCCTGCTCGGCGGCGACAACGCGGTGGTGATCGCGCTCGCCTGCCGCAAGCTGCCGCCGGCGCAGCGCAAGCTCGGCATCCTGTGGGGCACGGCCGGCGCGATCGGGCTGCGCGTGATCCTGATCTTCTTCGCGCTGCAACTGCTCGCGATTCCGTTCCTGAAGATCGTCGGCGCGATCCTGCTGCTGTGGATCGGAATCAAGCTGCTGCTGCCCGAGCACGAGGAGGAGCACGGCAACATCCAGGCCAGCGACAAGCTCTGGGGTGCGGTGAAGACCGTGATCGTCGCCGACTTCGTGATGAGCCTGGACAACGTCATCGCCATCGCCGGCGCGGCGCAGGGCGCGCACAGCGACCATCAGCTCGCGCTCGTGATCTTCGGCCTGGTCGTCAGCATCCCGATCATCGTCTGGGGCAGCCAGCTGGTGATCAAGCTGATGGACCGCTACCCGGTCATCATCACCCTCGGCGGCATGCTGCTCGGCTGGATCGCCGGCGGCATGATCGTCGGCGACCGGGTGCTGAAGGACTGGGCGGAGGCGCAGGGCAACTGGCTGCAGTACGGCGCGCCGGTGGCGGGCGCGCTGCTCGTGCTGGTGCTCGGCAAGTGGCTGGCGCAGCGTGCGCTCGTCAGGCGCCTGCCGGCCGCGATGACGGCCGAACCGGCGACCCTGCCGAGCCAGGTGCGGCGGGTGCTGCTGGCGGTGGACGGCTCGGACAGTTCCGAGCGCGCGGTCCGCTACCTGATCGGTCTGCGCGGCTCGCTGCGCCAGCCGGAGCTGGACCTGCATCTGGTCAACGTGCAGCGGCCGGTGTCGGGCGATGTCTCGCGCTTCGTGCCCGGCGAGAACCTGAAGGACTACCACGCCGAGCGGGCCGAGAAGGCGCTGGCCACGGCGCGCGCGCTGCTCGGTCAGGCGGGCATCCCCTTCAAGGAGCACCAGCGCATCGGCGACCCGCCGGTCGGCATCGCCGAGGTCGCGCAGGAGCAGGGCTGCGATCTGATCGTGATGGGCACGCGCGGGCTGGGTACGCACACCGCGGGGCTGATCGGCTCGGTGGCGCAGGGCACCGTGGCCGCGGCGCCGGTGCCGGTGCTGCTCGTGCGCTAGCCGCGCCGTCGGTACGCCAGTCCGCGGCGGGGCTTCTGCCGCGTCGGCCGACGCCTCCGAGGCCGCCCGTCCGGTCCGTGGGGCAGCGATCGGCCGGCAGCGCCAAATCCGCCCGCAACCCGGCGCGACTGGGCGGCCCCGGCAAGGGCACACTGGCGGATGTGCCCGAGCCGACCTCGCCGCCCGATCCGGCCCTGCCTGCCTGCGGGCCGTACCGCGCCCGCCGCGTGATCGGGCGCGGGGCGAGCAGCACGGTCTACCTGGCCGAGGATCTGCGTTCGCGCCGGCCGGTCGCGCTGAAAGTGCTGGCCGCTGCGGCCGACGCCGGCGAAGGCGACGACACCCGCGCCCGCTTCCGGGCGCAGGCCGAGGCCGCGCGCCGGCTCGAGCACCCGGACATCGTCGCGCTGATCGACGCCGGCGATTCGCCGGCCGGCCCCTGGGTCGCGCTCGAGCTGGCCCACGGTTGCGAGCTGACGCGCTACACCCGCCCCCCGCGCCTGCTGCCCGAGGCGGTCGTGTGCGCGATCGGCGAGCGCATCGCGCGCGCGCTGGCCCATGCCCACCGCCAGGGAATCGTGCACCGCGACCTGAAGCCGGGCAACGTGCTGATCGACCTGCCGGCCGGCCGATGCCGGTGCGGTGGCCGACGCCCTCGCCCGGATCGGCGCGCCGGGCCGTGCCGGCGCCGCGTTGCACAATCGCGCCCTTCCCGCCGGATCCGCCTCGCTCGCGCCGTGCCGATGACCTTCGAGTTCCTGCAGGCGCTGGACACGGGCCGCGCGCGCACCAACAACGAGGACTCGATCGGGCTCGACCCCGAGGCCGGGCTCGCGGTGCTGGCCGACGGCATGGGCGGCTATAACGCCGGCGAGGTGGCGAGCCACATGGCGACCTCGTTCATCCGCGACGAACTCGGCCGCTGGCTGCGCGAAGCCGGCGGCGGCGCCACCGACCTCGAGGTGCGGCGCGCGATGGACATCTGCGTCGACAACGCGAACCGCGCGATCTTCAACGCCGCGAACTCCAACCCGCAGTACGCCGGCATGGGCACGACGCTGGTGGTGGCGGTGTTCCGCGCCGGCCGGCTGCTCGTCGGCCACGTCGGCGATTCACGCGCCTACCGGCTGCGCGCGGGCAAGCTGCAGCAGATCACCCGCGACCATTCGCTGCTGCAGGAGCAGATCGACGCCGGCCTGATCACGCCCGAGCAGGCGGCCTTCTCGGCGCACAAGAACCTGGTCACGCGCGCGGTCGGGGTCGAGGACACGGTGCTGCTCGAGACCCACCTGCATGAGGTGCAACCCGGCGACCTGGTCCTGCTGTGCTCGGACGGCCTGTCGGACATGCTCGACGACGCCAGCCTCGCGCAACTGTTGCAGATGCACGATTCCCTCGGGGCGACCGCGAGGCTGCTCGTCGACGCCGCCAACGACGCCGGGGGAAAGGATAATATTTCACTGGTACTGGTGCGCTCGGGCGGCCAGGCCGCGGCCAGCCCACGATCGTGGTGGCCGTTCCGGCGCTGAGGGGCGGCGCCGATGCCGCGCGGGCCGGCGGCCGAAGACATACGATAACGAGGACAGGCATGGGCAAGCTGGTCGTCTCGCTCGACGGGGTCGTGATCAAGGAGGTCCAGATCACGAAGGACAAGACCACGCTCGGCCGGCGCCCGTACAACGACATGGTCATCGACAACCTCGCCGTCAGCGGCGAGCATGCCGTGCTGCAGATGGTCGGCCCGGACGTCTTCATCGAGGACCTGAACAGCACCAACGGCACCTACATCAACGGCAAGCCGATCAAGAAGCAGCTGCTGGCCAACAACGACACGATCGAGATCGGCAAGTACAAGATCAAGTACCTGACCGACGACGGCGGCGACTACGAGAAGACGATGATCATGCGGCCCGGCGCCGTGCCGCCGGCGCCGGCGTTCCGCCCGTCGCAGCCGGCGAGTTCGGGCTTCGGCGGCCTCGGCCCGGCGTCGATCGCGCCGGCGTCGATCAAGGTGCTGAGCGGGGCCGCCTCCGGCCGCGAGGTGACGCTGACGAAGGTGGTCACCACGGTCGGCAAGCCCGGCGTGCAGGTGGCGTCGATCACGCGCCGGCCCTCGGGCTACGTGTTCGCCCACGTCGAGGGCGCGCACCGGCCGGTGGTCAACGGCCGGCCGCTCGCCGACGAATCGGTGCCGTTGCGCAATGGCGACGTGATCGAGCTCGCCGGCACGCAGATGCAGTTCATCCAGCCCTGAAGGGCCGGGTGCGGCAGCGCGCGCGGCGTTCCCGCGACCTGCTCCTGCGCCGACCGCGGCCGCGCCGGGGTGCCCTGACCGGCGGCCGTGCCGGAAGTCACGCCGCCCGGACGGACCTCCGCGCAAACTTGGCTTGCGCTGTGCGCCCGACCGTCGCACCATCGTGCCCTGCCGCCCGGGCCCTGCCGCCCGCGGGCAGGCGCCGGCCCGCGCGGCGACCCATCGAGTACCACGACGCCGGCGTGCCGCGGCTGCGCCTGCGCAGCACCCATCCCCGAGGCATGCAGATCCGGGTCCTGGGCTGTTCGGGGTCGATCGCCGCCGGCAGCCGCACGACCTCCTTCCTCGTCGACGACGACGTGCTGATCGATGCCGGCACCGGCGTCGGCGACCTGCCGCTCGACGCGATGGTCCGGATCGACCACATCCTGGTCACCCACTCGCACCTGGACCACGTGCTCGCGATCGGGCTGCTGGCCGACAGCGTCGCG
>JAFLDG010000013.1 GCA_017302495.1 Burkholderiales bacterium | reverse complement strand
GCAGCCGATGGTGGCCTGCGCGCATTGCGGCGTGCACCTGCCGCGCGCCGAAGCGGTCGTCGATGCGCGCGGCAGCTTCTGCAGCGAGGCGCACCGGCTCGCCGGGCCGCGCTGAACGGCCCGGGCGCGGGCACCATCGAAGCGATCCACGGCCCGGGCCGCCCCGGGGCAGGGCCCGGCGCCGACCATGATGTCGCTGCGTCGCCCGTGACCTGCCGCCGGGGCTTGTCAATCCCGAGACGTCGGCCATCTCACGGTTACATCGGTCGGCGCCAAGGGAACGCCTTGCCGGCCATTGCCGTGCCCGGGCCGGCAGGTGACCACGCCCTCGAGCGGGCCGGAACTCGGTCGGCACCTGATGCCGGCGCGCGGGGGCGCTTGGCCGAAGGACATCAAATCAAGAACTTGCGGCATTCGCTTCATCTGCCGCATTCGGAGCGCGCGCCCGGCGCACCTGCAGCCGACGCGTTCCGACGCCCGCCCGGGCTGAGGTTCGTGGCCGGGCGCTGCGCGGAGCGGGCCGCGGCGGTTGGCGACTATGCACGCAGGATCCCCCCACATGCGGGGTGTGGGCGCTGAGAGGGGCTCCAGATAATCTCCCGGAACTGTGGTCCGCCACGCAGGGCATGCCGACTCCGGCGCCCGCCGCCGCGGTGGACGAGGAAGAGAGCCGGCATGCGGGTTTTCGGACACACGCTGTCGCGGGGCGCACTGCCCGTGATGGTGATCGATGTGGTGTTGAGCTTCGTCGCGGTACTGCTCGCGGCCTCGACCCTCACGACGCGCTACCAGCTGCTGCAGGGCGCCGTGCCGGAGACGCCGCTGATCCTCGTCGGCGCGACCATCTTCGCCTGCGTCATGGCGCTGATGTACGCGATCGTCGGCCTGTACCGGCCGGCGCCGATCAGCATCGCGTCGGCCGTGGGGCGCATCGCGTTCTGCCTGGCGGTGGGCGGCTACCTGACCAGCCTGAGCCTGCGCGTCGTCGCCGACCGCGGCTACATCGAGCAGTTGCTGCCCGCGGCCATCGCCTATCTGGCGGTCGGCCTGGCGTTCGTGCACAGCGGCCTGTACCTGATGCGGCGGGTCGCCACGCATCCTCGCGTGCTGATCGTCGGCACCGGGCCGGAAGCGCTGGCGCTGGCGGCCGACCTCAAGTCGACCCGGCACAACCGGCGCGACGTGGTCGGGCTGTACCCTACCTCCACGGCGGCCGCGCCGCAGGCCCTGCCGGCGGATGCACCGTGCCTGTTCCGGCGCGATCAGTCGATCAGCGACCTGGTGTCGCGCCACCGCGTGCAGGAGATCATCGTCGCTGTGAAGGAGCACCGCGGCGGCGGCGTGCCGATGGACGAACTGCTCGCCTGCCGCATCCGCGGCATCCCGGTCCTCGACCTGGCCGCTTACTCCGAGAAGACCCGCGGCGAGGTGCCGATCGACAGCCTGAAGGGCAGCTGGCTGGTCTACGGCCATGGTTTCGTCCAGGGCCATCTGCGCCGCGGCGTCAAGCGGCTGTTCGACATCGCCGCCTCGGCGACGCTGCTCGTGCTGTTGTCACCGGTCATCCTGCTCGCGATGCTGGCGATCAAGCTCGAATCACCGGGTCCGGCCATCTACCGGCAGCAACGGGTGGGCCTCGGCGGGCGCACCTTCTGGTGCCCTAAGCTGCGCAGCATGGTCGTCGACGCCGAGAAGGACGGGGTGGCGCGCTGGGCCAGCAAGCAGGATCCGCGGGTCACCCGCGTCGGCGCACTGATCCGCAAGATGCGAATCGACGAGCTGCCGCAGCTCTGGCGCGTGCTCACCGGTGAGATGAGCCTGGTCGGCCCGCGGCCCGAGCGGCCGAGCTTCGTCGAGGCGCTGAAGCGCGAGATCCCGTTCTACGAGATCCGCCACACCGTCAAGCCAGGCATCACGGGCTGGGCGCAGGTGCGCTACCACTACGGCGAATCGATGGAAGACGCGAAACGCAAGCACCAGTTCGACCTGTACTACGTGAAGAACAACTCGCTGTGGCTGGACCTGGTCGTCATCATCGAGACGGTGAGCGTGATCGCGTTCTGGGAGGGGCAGTAGGGTCCATGAACATGGGGGTGTCCTGCAGCCGGATTGTTACGAGTCCCCACTATGATGATGAGCGGTGGCCTCGGTATGCCCGGGGACACGGCTTCGGAGAGCACCGATCATGAGCAATCGCCCTGCTGACAGCGGCTCCGCCGACGGAACGCTTCCTGCCGGCGACGTCTCGATCCGGCAACGGCGGGAGGCCCTGCGCCGCATCGGCCGGGCCGGCGCAGCGGCGGGCGCGGCGTCTCCGCTGAGTGCATTGGCGAACGGGACCGGCGGCCAGAAGTGGTGTCACGACAGGTACCGGACCAAGAAGGTGCATGCGTCGATTTCGGGCTGCAAGTCGGTCGTGATGTCCGCGCAGCCCGGGCACGAGTGCTACGGCAAGCCCTGCAGCTGGTACAAGAGCAAGGTCAACATCCCGTCCTCTTGCCGAGACAACTCCGGCAACGCGAAGAAGTTCAAGGACATCTTTACCTGCGTGGCCGGCTCGAAGGATTCCAGGGGCGTCACCTACGATCCGTACAACAACAACGGTTGCCTGTTCCACAAGCGCATCGACACCCTGTGTGCCAACTTCGCCAGCAGCGCGGAGGCGCACTGGTCCACCGCCTACTGCAACTCGGCCGCGCTGTGGAACAGCTCGAGGGACCTGACCAAGTTCCCCTACAGCCGGACTGAGGTCAACGGTCACTGGTCTGATATGGCCAAGCGGGTCGATGCGTACGCCTTCTACGTCGACCACATGGAGGCCGGCTGACGTCCGAGCGACCCGGTGGCCGATCCAAGATCTGAGAGCTCGCGCTGGGCAGCGAGCCCGCTGGCGGATCTGGCTTGGCGATCGTGGGGCGACGACTACGTGGCCTTCGAGTCACGATCTGGGCAACTCGTCGAATTGAGCGTTCTCGGCGCGGCCACGATGGCGTGCCTCGAGGAGCGGCCAGGGACGATTGCCGAACTGGCCGAGGCTCTGGCCGCCGACCTAGGGCAGGCGGTCGATGCCGAGTTCCTCGCCGCGGTCGAGCAGACCGTGCTGCAGTTCCGCCGCCTCGGGTGGGTGGAGGCAATAATCCACCGATGAACCTCGGTCAGCTGTCCGCCGGCGAGTTCAGAGAGCGGATGGCGGGGCCGGGCATCGGGGTTCGGGCCGGCGCGTTCGCACTGCGCGTGCGCAGCGATGCCGAGCCGGTGCACGAGGGCTTCCGGCTTCTCTACGCAGGCTATCCCGTCGTCGAACCCGAGGGGTTCTGCGACTATGCGGTCGACATCCGGTGCCGCGGTGGGCTGCGCCGCTTCGCCAAGCGGCAGGTCCGCTTCCTGTTCGACGGCGCTCCCGTGTTCGAACCGCTGCCGCTCGAGCATGCGCTGCCGCTCGCGGAGTGGGCGCTGAACTGGTGCATCAGCACGCACGCGCATCAGTACCTCGTGCTGCACGCGGCGGTGGTGGAGCGCGGCGGCCACGCGGCCATCCTGCCCGCGCCCCCCGGGTCCGGCAAGAGCACGCTGTGCGCCGCGCTCGTACATCGCGGCTGGCGGCTGCTGTCGGACGAACTGGCTCTGCTGTCGCTGGCCGACCGGTCGCTGGCCGCTCTCGCACGGCCGATCAGCCTGAAGAACGAGTCGATCGACCTGATTGCGAGCTACGCGCCGGGTGCGACTTTCGGCAAGCGCACGGTCGACACGCGCAAGGGGACGGTCGCCTTGCTGAAGGCGCCCGACGCGCATGTGGCACGCGCGGCCGAAAGGGCCCGCCCGGCCTGGATCGTCTTCCCGACCTACGTGGCCGGTGCCGCACCGCTGCTGACGTCCCGCCCCAAGGCCGATTCGATGCTGGAGCTGTCGCGCAATGCCTTCAACTTCGGGCCCACGGGCCGCGAGGGCTTCGAGGCGCTGGCCGACGCGGTCGACGCCAGCGGCTGCTACGACTTCACCTACGGCCGGCTCGACGACGCGATCGCGCAGTTCGACGCGCTGGGCGCCGGCCGATGACGACCGGTGCAACGACCCGGGCCTCGCGCGGCGCGAGCCGTTCCGACGCCGCCGAACGGGCGGCAGCGAGCCTGCCGCACGCCGGCGGCTCGGCCGCCCGGCCGCTGCTGTGCACGATCTGGAGCGCACCCGCGCCGCCGACCCTGACTGGGGCGCAGTGGGAGCAGTTCATCGCGCACGCGCGCCGCTCGCGCCTGATCGCGCGGCTGGCCGAGCACTTCCGCGCCCAGGGCTGGCTCGACGCCGTCCCGTTGGGCCCGGCCACCGCGCTGCGCAATGCGCTGAAGGAGGCGCGCCGCCAGCACGACGAAACGGTATGGGAGGTGGCCCGCCTGCGCGACGCCCTGCTGCGCATCCCGGGGCCCATCGTCCTGCTGAAGGGGGCCGCCTACGTGCTGGCCGGCCTGCCCCCGCACCGGGGCCGGCTGTTCGGCGACATCGACCTGATGGTCGATCGCGCCGATTTGCGTGACGCCGAAGGTGCCCTGTTTGCCGCGGGGTGGATCGCGACGCGACTCGATCCCTACGACGAGCGCTACTACCGCGACTGGATGCACGAGCTGCCGCCGATGGAGCACGTGGAGCGGCGCACGCACATCGACGTGCACCACACGATCACGCCGCCGACCTCGCGCTACGCGGTCGACAGCGCGCTGCTGCTGCGCGAGCTGGCACCGCTGGCCGGCCAGCCCCGGCTGTTCGTGCTTTGCCCGGCCGACATGGTGTTGCACTCGGCGTCCCATCTGCTGCAGGAGGGCGACTTCGGTGCGGGCCTGCGCGACCTGCTCGACTTCCGCGATCTTCTCGAGCACTTCGGCCGCGACCCGGCGTTCTGGCCGGCGCTCGCGGCGCGCGCCCGCCAGCTCGGCCTGTCGGGGCCGCTCGACTACATGTGCCGCCTGTCCCAGAGCCTGCTGGACGCGGCGCCGCTGCCGGAGTCGTTCCGCACCGAACTGCTGAAGCAGGCGCCGCCGGGGCCCGGGCGCCGCCTGACGCTGCGCCTGCTCTCGATCGTCCTCGTCGGCGGCGGTCCCGCCGGGCCGGCGCTCGGCGAGCCGCTCGCCCGCTGGTTGCTGTACGTGCGCTCGCACTGGATCCGCATGCCGTGGTACCGGATCCTGCCGCACCTGGCGCGCAAGGCCTGGTTCAGGGCGCGCTCGAGGTGGGCCGTCGCCGAACCGCCGACCGCCGAAGGGCAAGGGTGACCGCCGCCTGGCCCTGCGGCGACGCGGACGGTCAGCCGCCGTCGGACCTGCGGTAGCGCAAACGCCCCAGCGCGGCGGCAAGCCTGAAGGTGCCGAGCGCCTTCTGCGCGGATTCTTCGATGGGCGCACCGGTCGCGGCCGGGCCCGGTGGCGGGTCGACGCCTCCGCGCGCGCGCACCGTCTGGGCCACCCCGGGACCGGCGCCCGGCACCGGCCGAGCCGCCGCCACGCCCCTTGTTGCCAGCGGCGCCCTCGATTCGTCTGCACTTCCGCCGAGCGGACCGCTTCTGCGCTCGGGTGCGGCTGCCGGCGGCGGCGCAACCGTCCGCGACAACGTCTGCTCGATCAGCGCGTAGACGTCGTCGACCTTGACCGGTTCTCGCGGCGGCGGCCCGCGCAGGTGCTTGGGCCGGGGGCGCGGAATGACGCGGCGCGGCAGCCCGGCGGCGGGCAGCGGCAGGGCGGTGCGCCCGACCTCGGATGCCGCTGCGCCGTTGGCGATCGGCAATGTCTGTTCGACACCGCCCGGCAGTTGCTCGGCCGAGCCCGTATCCGCCGGCCGCGCGACAGGCGACAGGCGCAGCGAGTTGTGGTCGAACCCCGGAATGCGCGCCCGGAAACGCTCGAGCCGGGGCCGGGCCACTTCGTCGAGCGCGATCAGGAAGCTGGCCGGCAAGTCGGGATCCAACGTCGCCGCGACGAGCTCGGCGGCAAAGGCAGCCGCTCCGTCCCGATCGACCGGCGCAGTAAGGAACTCTTCGAACCGGTCAAGGAGGAAGACGATCCGAAGGCCCGAGGCGCGATATAGGTCGTGCAATGTCTCGGCGAAGCGGCGCGAGGCGCGGGCCGGCGGCTGCCCCAGGGTCGCGGCCAGCGCATCGACCCGGGCGAGCAGGTCGGCCATCGGCTGCGCACCCCAGCTGTCGAAATAGATCGCGGCCTCCACCGTCGGCCGGGCCGGGGTTCCAGCCAGACGGGCGCGCCGTTCGGCCCCGCAGTAAGCGGGCGAAGACGCGGCCATTGCCGCGAGACCGCGGTCTGACCCGCGCCGCTGCAGCAGGGGCAACACGCCCGCCTTCAGCAACGCGGACTTGTCCGTGCCCGGCTCACCGAAAACCCAAGTCAGCCGCGACGTGCGCAGCATCGTGGCCAGCAGCCGGGCCTCGTGGGCGCGAATGCCCGGCGAGAGCTCGGCGCGAGGCTCGGGAATGCGCTTGGTCAAGACTGGCTCTCGGGGCCCGGACTCGGGCCGTCACGGTCAGTATGCATGATGCCGTGGCCCGGCGCGCGTGCGCACCCCACGGGCCTCTTCCCTGAAACAGGGGGTGCGGGCGGGGCGGGCGCTTTCTAGACTCCGACGGCTCGCGCCCGTTTCCGGACGCGCCTTGGAGCAACGCACTTCGGGGCCTCGCCAGGTGGGGCCTGCGGGGGCGGACTGCGAAGACAATCAAGGCGGCCGCAGTTCGGCGCAGCGGGCCGCAACTTCAACCTGAACCCCCTGCACCCGGGCCGGGCAGGTGCTGCCGAAGGGAGACGATGGACAACGGCTCGATCGCGTTGTCGGCCTGGAGTCACGGGCTGGCCGGCGCGGCCTACACCGCCTTTGCCGGGCATCTGCTGCGCGCCGGCTATGGCCGCAGGGCCGGGCCGCCGGCCACGCGCTGGATGCTGGCGGCCGCGGCGGCCACGGCCGCCTGGGGTTGGCTCGGCCTGGCGGATCAGTTCGCGACCATCGTCCTGTTCCAGCGCCTGGCCACCGCCGCCAGCCTGCTGGCGTATGCGGCCTGGTTCGGCTTCCTGCTCGGCCTGCTGCGGCCGGCACCGGGCGCGCCGCCGCCGGCGGGCCTGAGCTGGCTGCGGCCGCTGGCCTGGGCGGCGGTGCCGACCTGCCTGCTGCTGCAGTCGGCCGCGGCCGAGGGCATCGCCGGCCTCGACGAGCGCTCGCGCAGCGTGCTGCTCGCCTCGCTGGTGCTGCCGCTGCTCGGCCTCGTGCTCGTCGAGCAGCTGCTGCGCAGCCTGCACGAGGACGCGCTGTGGAACGCCAAGCCGCTGTGCCTGGGGCTGGGCGGCGGGTTCCTGTTCGACCTGTACCTGTACTCGACCGCCGTCCTGTTCAGTGGGCTGGACCCGGACGCCGTTGCGATCCGCGGCGCCTCCTACGCGCTGATGGTGCCGCTACTGCTGCTGTCGACCTCGCGCCGGCGGGACTGGATCGCGCACCTGCGCGTGTCGCGACAGGCGGCGTTCCATTCCGCCACGCTGCTGCTGGCCGGGGCGTACCTGCTGTTCATCTCCGGCGTCGGCTACTACGTGCGCCTGTTCGGCGGCGACTGGGGCCGCGCGCTGCAGCTCGGGCTGATCTTCGTCGCGCTCGTGCTGCTGACGATCCTGCTGCTGTCGGGTGCGGTGCGCGCCCGGCTGCGGCTGTTCCTGGGCAAGCACTTCTTCCGCTACCGCTACGACTACCGCGAGGAGTGGCTGCGCTTCACCGAGGCGCTCTCGGCCCAGACCACGCCGCAGCAGATGGGCGAGCGCGTGATCCGCGGCCTGGCCGACCTGCTGGAAAGCCCGGGCGGCGCGCTCTGGGTCCGGCACCCGGCCGACGGCAGCTACCGGCAGGGCGCGCGCTGGAACATGCCGGTCCTCGACGCCGCCGAGGCGCCGGGCTCGGCGCTGTGCCGGCTGCTGCTGGAGACAGGCACCGTGATCAACCTCGACGAGTACCGGTCGATCCCCCAGCGCTACGGCGAGTTGACCCTGCCACCCTGGCTGCTCGAGCTGCCGGCGGCCTGGCTGGTGGTGCCGCTCGCCGTGGGCGACGACCTGGTCGGTTTCGTGGTGCTCGGCCAGGCGCGAACGAACGTCGACCTCGACTGGGAGGTGAACGACCTGCTCAAGACCGCTGGCCGCCAGGCGGCGAGCTTCCTCGCCCAGATGCAGGCGACCGAGGCGCTGCTCGAGGTGCGCAAGTTCGACGCGTTCAACCGCATGTCCGCCTTCGTCGTGCACGACCTGAAGAACATCGTCACGCAGCTGTCGCTGATGCTGAAGAACGCGAAGCGCCTGCACGCGAACCCCGAGTTCCAGCAGGACATGCTGCTGACGGTGGAGAACGCGCTCGAGCGCATGCGCCAGCTGATGGTGCAGTTGCGCGAAGGCGCCACGCCGGCCGGCACGGCCTTCGGCGTGGACTTGAACGAGCTGGCGCTTCGCATCGAGGCCGACGTGCAGCGCCGCGGGCGGCGGCTCGAGGTCGAGGTGGCCGGGCCGGTGCTGACGCGCGGGCACGAGGAGCGCCTGGAACGTGTCATCGGTCACATAGTTCACAACGCGCTCGATGCGACCGAAGCATCGGGCCGGGTATGGCTCAAAATCGCCCGCACCGGCAGCCAGGTTCGCGTCGAGGTCGGCGATACCGGTCATGGCATGACCGAGGAGTTCATCCGGGAGCGCCTGTTCAAGCCCTTCCAGACCACCAAGCAGGCCGGCATGGGCATCGGTGCCTACGAGAGTTTTCAGTATGTACGCGAGCTGGGCGGGAGCATCGACGTCGAGAGTGCACCCGGCGCGGGCACGGTCGTGCGCCTGCATCTGCCCGCCTTCGAGGCGCGCCGGGAGTCGGACCTCGAGGCGTTGAGGCCCCAATGAACGGTGAAACCGCCAGGACCCTGCTGATCGTCGAGGACGACCCGGCGCTGCAGAAGCAGATCAAGTGGTCGATGGACCGCTTCGAGTGCGCGACCGCCGGCGACCGCGAGTCCGCGCTGGTGCAGCAGCGGCGGCACCAGCCGCCGGTGGTGACGATGGACCTGGGCCTGCCGCCGGATGCCGACTCGGTGACCGAAGGCTTCGCCCTGCTCGAGCAGATCCTGAGCGCGGACCCCGATGCGAAGGTGATCGTGCTCACCGGCCAGAACGACCAGGCCAACGCGCTGCGCGCGGTGGCGCTGGGCGCCTACGACTTCATCGCGAAGCCCTTCGAGCCCGAGGTGCTGGCGCTGACCGTGGAGCGCGCGTTCCGCCTGTACGAGTTGCAGAAGGAGAACCGCCGCCTGCGCGAGCTGCACAAGCCCGAGGCGCTGAGCGGCCTGATCACGCGCGACCCGCAGATGATGCGCATCTGCCGCACGATCGAGAAGGTGGCAGGCAGCACGGCCACCGTGATGCTGCTCGGCGAGAGCGGCACCGGCAAGGAGGTGCTGGCGCGCGGGCTGCACGAGGCCTCGCCGCGCAAGGCGGGCAAGTTCGTCGCGATCAACTGCGCAGCGATCCCCGAGAACCTGCTCGAGAGCGAGTTGTTCGGCTACGAGAAGGGCGCGTTCACCGGCGCGGCGAAGACGACGCCCGGGCGCATCGAGAGCGCGCACAAGGGCACGCTGATGCTCGACGAGATCGGCGACCTGCCGCTGCCGCTGCAGGCCAAGCTGCTGCGCTTCCTGCAGGAGCGCTCGATCGAGCGCATCGGTGGCCGGCAGGAGATCCCGGTCGATGTGAGGATCGTCTGTGCCACGCACCAGGATCTGGCGGCGCAGATCAAGGACGGCCGGTTCCGCGAGGACTTGTACTACCGCCTGGCCGAGATCGTGATCGAGATTCCGCCGCTGCGCGAGCGCGTGGGTGACGCGGCGCTGCTGGCGCATGCGTTCGTACGCCGGTTCGCGCAGGAGCAACGACGCGGATCGATAGGCCTGGCTGACGATGCGGTGCGTGCGATCGAGCGGCACGCCTGGCCGGGCAACGTGCGCGAGCTGGCGAGTTGCGTCAAGCGCGCGGTGATCATGGCCGACGGAAAGCAGATCACCAGCGAGGACCTGGGCCTGAACGAGGCGGCCGAAAGCGAGGGGGACGGCGTACTGTTCGACCTGCGCGCGGCCCGGGATGCGGCCGAGCGCCGCACCGTCATCGCCGCGCTCGGCAGGGCCAACGACAACATCGTCAAGGCAGCGGAACTCCTGGGCGTGAGCCGGCCGACGCTGTATGACCTGATGCACCGGCTGGGGCTGAAGTGAGGCCTTGCTCGGCATTCGAGAGGCCGGCAACGGGAATGTTCACGTGAAAACACATCTGGTCCTGGCCGCCTGCACGGCGCTGTTGTTGGCCTGTGCCGAAGACAGCCCCGAGAAGCACGTCGCTGCCGCGAAGCTGCACTTCGAGAAGGGCGACTACAAGGCCACCGCGATCGAAGCCAAGACGGCCCTGCAGAAGAACCCGGAGCAGGGGGAGGCGAGATTCCTGCTCGCGCAGGCGTTGCTGGAAGACGGCAACCCGGTTGCGGCCGAAGTCGAGTTCAGGAAGGCGCTCGCGGCCAAGCATCCGGCGGCCGAAGTCGTGCCCGGCCTGGCCCAGGCGCTGCTGGCGATCGGCAAGAGCAAGGTGATCGTCGACGAGTTCGGGCAGACCCGGCTTGGGAATCCGGCGGCCGACGCCAGGCTTCAGACGACGCTCTCGATCGCGTTCGCCACCCTTGGAAAGGACGACCAGGCGAAGGCCGCGCTCGAGGCGGCGTTGAAGGCCGATCCGCAGAACAGCTCCGCGCGACTTTTGAGCGCCTGGCGGATGGCCGGCGCCCGGAACATCGATGGGGCGATGGCCGTCGTCGAAGAGGTACTGTCCATTGAGCCGGCCAATGCCGAGGCGTGGCAGATGAAGGGTGACCTGTTGCTGTACGGCAAGCGGTTGCCTGAGGAGGCCCTGGTGGCTTACCGCAAGTCCGCCGAGGCTGATCCGAGGCGCCCTGCGGGCCTGCTGGCTGTGGTGGACTTGCTTCTGCGGCAGGGCAAGATCGACGAGGCAGCGAAGGAGCTGGCTGAGCTGAAGAAGATCGCGCCGCGGAACCCACGGGTCCTGGTCGCCGATGCGATCGTTGCGTACCAGCTGAAGGACTACAAGCGAGCCCGTGAGGTCTCGCAGCAGCTCTTGCGGTTCGGTGCGAGCAACCCGCAGGTGCTGCAGATTGCGGGCGCCACCGAGCTGCAACTTGGTGCCTTAGCGCAAGCTGAAGTCCTGCTGGCCAAGGCGTTGCAGCTTGCGCCGACACTGGAAATCGCGAGGCGGCTGCTCATTACGACTCACCTGCGCGCTGGGCAGCCGGCCAAGGCGCTGGCCGAACTGAACGCAGCCGCCGGTAAGGGAGACCTGCCGCCATCCATGTACTCGCTAGCCGGCGAGGTCTACCTGCAGAACGGTGACATCAAGAGAGCCGAGGAACTCTTCTCCAAGGCGCTCAAGCTCGACCCGGACGATTCCAGGAAGCGCACCGCCCTGGCGCTTGCCCACTTGGCTTCTGGACAATCCGCTGCACTGGACGAACTCCAGGACATTGCGGGGGCCGATTCCGGCGTTACCGCCGACCTCGCTCTGGTCAGTGCAAGTTTGGGCAAGAAGGACTTCGACCGGGCGCTGGCTGCTCTCGATCGGCTCGAGGCCAAGCAGCCCAACAAACCGCTGGCCGCCAACCTGCGTGGCCGTGTGTACCTCGCGCGGAACGACACGGCGTCGGCCCGCAAGAGCTTCGAGCGTGCACTGTCCATCGACCCAAAGTACTTTGCGGCCGCGGTCAGCCTGGCGCGCCTTGATGTCGCCGAGAAACGGCCCGCCGAAGCCAGGAAGCGTTTCGAGGCGCTGCTCGACAGCGATCCGAAGAACGCCTCAGCGCTGGTCGCGCTGGCCCAGCTCTACTCGGCGGACAGGGCAGACAGGGACAAGGTCAGGTCGCTGCTCGGCAGGGCCATTGAAGCTGCACCTGCCGAAGTCGTGCCCCGGCTGATGCTGATCGAAATCTACTTGCGCGACAGGGATACCAAGCAGGCATTGGCGACGGCACAGAACGCCGTGGCGGCACTCCCAAGCAGCCCGGAACTGTTGGCGGCACTCGGTCGGGTGCAGCAGGTTTCCGGTGACGCGAATCAGGCGATGGCGACGTTCAGCAAGGCCGTACAACTGCAGCCGATGTCGCCGCAATCGTATGTCCGGCTGGCCGAGGCACAGGTCGCCGGCAAGAGCATGGCGGCGGCGGAGCATAGCCTTCGCAAGGCCCTCGAACTCAGGCCGGACGACCTCGACGCGCAGCGGATGCTTCTGGCGGTGCTGGTCGAAGCCAAGCGCTACCCCGAGGCCATCAAGTTGGCCAAGCAAGTCCAGACGCAGCGTCCGAGGCAGGCCTTCGGGTGGGTATTCGAGGGGGAGGTCGCGGTCAGCCGAAAGGACTGGGATGCCGCCATTGCGGCCTTCCGGGTCGGGCTTCAACAGGTCCAGGCCCCGGTGCTGGCGATGAAGCTGCACGCTGCGCTGAAGGCAGCCGGCAAGGAGGCCGAGGCCAGTCGCCAAGCGGCGATATGGCTGGGCGCCCACCCGAAGGATGCCGCGTTCTTGGACTACATGGCGGCTGAAGCCCTCGCACGCAAGGAATACGTCGAGGCACAGAGGTACTACGCAGCTCTCGCAAGACTGCAGCCTGACAATGCTGCCGCCTTCAACAATCTGGCGTGGGCTGAGCAGCAGATCGGCACGGCAAGCGCATTGCAGCATGCGCAGCGTGCACATGAGCTCGCGCCGGATCAGCCCGCATTCATGGACACGCTGGCCATGATCCTCTCTGCCCGGGGCGAGCACGACAAAGCGGTGGCACTGCAGTTGAAGGCGGTCGAGAAGGTTCCGACCGATCAGGGCCTGAAGCTGAGCTTGGCGCGGATCTACCTTGCCGCCGGCGACAAGGCGAAGGCGCGGTCCGAACTCGAGGTGCTGACGAAGCTGGACGAGAAGCATCCGGCTCGCCGAGAAGCTCAGGCTCTGCTGGCGAAGATGTAGCACTTGCAGCTTGTTACCAGCCCGGTTACAGAATCGGGCAGACTCCCGGCGCTGTCCCAGCACGGTACAAGAGGGGAGGGGTTGGAGATGGATCACGCGGTCGGCGGAGGCCACGATCGCCCGGCAGCCATGAAGTCGTTGCTGGCGACTCCATACATCCCCACGCGGCCGCTGGCCGAGGCCGTCGGTGCCGGCGGGTTCAAGATTCGTGCAGCCGAGTCCTGGGGGGATCGCAGCCAAGCGAGCTTCCTCGTGAGCCGGCTCTATGCCCGGCGCGGTTACCGCAGCAAAGTCCGGCCAGACGACGACGATCGCAACCGATTGACCCTCGTCGCGACCGACCGCGAGGCGGTCGTCGGCACGCTGACCGTCGGCTTCGACGCCGAGCACGGCTTGCTGGCCGACGACCTGTTTCCGGACGAGGTGAACGCCCTGCGCGACGCGGGACGCGAAGTGTGCGAGTTCACGAAACTGGCCATGGACGGCCTGGTGCATTCACAGCGGGCGCTGGCGGCCATGTTTCACGTGGCCTTCATTCATGCGCATCGACTGCGCGGTTGCGACAACCTGCTGATCGAGGTCAATCCGCGCCACACGCGCTACTACGAGGCAAAGCTGGGCTTTAAGGTTGCCGGTCCGGAGCGCCTGAACCGGCGCGTCGAGGCGCCTGCCGTTCTGCTGATGCTCGACCTTTGGTACGCCCAGGATCAGATCGACCGGTTCGGAGGAAAGCCGGAGATGTCCTCGGGTGAGCGCTCGCTCTACCCCTTTGGCTTCTCTCCTCACGAAGAGGCAGGCATCCTCGGTCGGCTTCGGGCAGAGCATGCGGCCAGAGGCAGGCCGGGCCTAGCATAGGCTTGCGTGTCTGTCCGAAACGTCCGGGCCTGCCCAGGGATGAAGCTCTCGACGGCCCGCTGAAGCCTCGGAAGACCCAGCCGCGCTCAGCATGACGAATGTTGCCGGGGCGGTCAGAGCTTGGGTGGCCATGCTCGGCGCCGAACACGTCTGCGTCGGCGCCCCGGCTTGTCAAGCTTACCTGGCCGATGCGAGCGGCATCGAAAGGTCCGTACCTGCCGTTCTGAAGATCCCCGCCGCGGATGTGTTGCCGGGGGTCTTGCGGATCGCGCGCGAGCACAGCGTTGCCGTCTACCCGATCAGCACGGGTCGTAACTGGGGGTACGGAACCTCGCTGCCAGCTGGCGACGGCTGCGTCATTCTCGACCTGTCACTGCTGAATCGCATCCTGGACTTCGATCCGGAACTCGGGGTCGTCACCCTGGAGCCTGGCGTCACCCAGGGAATGTTGGCCGCGTTTCTCGAAGCCGGGCATCACGAGTTTCTCGTGCCGACGACAGGTGCCGGCCCACACTGCAGTGTGCTGGCAAATGCCCTCGAGAGGGGGTACGGGATCACCCCGGTCGCCGACCACTTTGCAGCGGTCACCGATCTCGAGGCCGTGCTTGCCGACGGCACGACCTATCGAACGGCGCTCCGGGAGGCAGGCGGTGAAGAACTGGCTCGCATCTTCAAATGGGGGATAGGTCCATATTCGGCGGGTCTGTTCACGCAAAGTGGATTCGGCATCGTGACGAGGGCAACCATCACGCTTGCACGTCGACCGGCGTGTGTCAGGGCGTTCTTGTTCTCGATCGGCGGCGACGACTCGCTCGGCCCAGCCGTCAATGCCGTGCGGGCCGCCTTGTCGAGCTTGCCGGGGATCGTCGGCGGCATCAATCTGATGAACAGGCGCCGCGTCCTGAGCATGACCGCGCCCTATCCGCATGGAGCCGTAGGCAACGACGGGACACTACCGGCCGGGACCGTGGAGAGCCTTGGGAAACAATATGCGGTCCATCCTTGGACCGGGTTCGCGACGCTCTATGGAACCCGCCGTGTCGTGGTCGCGGCTCAACGCGAACTGCAATCGATCATCGGGCCGATCGCCGCACGCAAGATGGCCGTCTCCCCGGAACTGGCCACGCGCTTGGCCGGCCTTGCGCGATGGATACCCGGTTCGACGGGGAAGCGGCTTGGCAGGACGGCCGCGACGCTGGCGTCGTCGCTCGAGCTGGTCTGCGGGCGCCCCAACGAAACCGCGCTCGCGCTTGCCTACTGGCGCCGCCGGGGGGGTGAACCAGCGCGTCCGCTCGATCCCTCGCGGGACGGGTGCGGGTTGCTCTGGTACGCCCCACTGGTGCCGATGCGCGAGGACGTCGTCCGGGCCTTCGTGGCGATGGTCGAGAGGGTTGCGCCAAGGCACGGTATCGAGCCGCTCATTACGCTGACTTCGCTGAACGACCGGGTATTCGACAGCACGGTGCCCTTGCTCTTCGCGCGCGACGATGCGACGGCCGTGCGGCGGGCCAGGCAGTGCCACACCGAACTGCTCGAAGCCGGCAGCCGGCTGGGATGCTTTCCGTACCGCCTGGACATCGACTCGATGCCGATGCTTGCGTCCCGACTGGCTGCCGCGAGCGCCTTCCACGCGCGGCTTCGCAGCGCTGTCGACTCCGATGGAATCCTGGCACCCGGCCGCTACGGCTGACGGCGGGCGAGTCTCACATGGCGGGGCCGCCATTGGCCCGGCGGCCCAAGGTGGCCGCCACGGGCAGCGCCAAGCGGCGCAGGAACAAGCCGACCCCTCCCCACATGGTGACGAACCACAGCGGAACGCCTCCGGCGGGGTTGTCGGGGTAGAACCATTGGCCGCTGTGTACCCCGGTGTACTCGACTGCGGCGCCGAGCGCGACCATGTAGCCGGCATAGGCCAGGTCCCAGGATTCGTGATGGTTGTAGACGGCGACTGCCAGAATCACGGCCGTCACCAACAGCAGGATTCCCGCGGCCGAGATGGTGGCAAATGCCATAGCGAACAGCCCGGCAAGTACCCAGGTCCCGTAAGTCGGCTTGGGGGCCGGCGGGCCGCCAATCATTCTCTTGGTGTGGAGCACGTAGAACCCCCACATGAAGAGTTCGTAGACCGGCATTCCCAGAATATCCGGGTGGGCGAACCCGAAAATGCCTTGATCGAGCGCCGCGGCATTCATGGCCGTGAAGAGCGCGCACACGGCGACGACCAATGCGGCCTCCTGGATCGCGATTCGCCGGAACGTCAGCGCCCACGTCAACAGCAGTGCCCCGAGTTTTGTGCCGTTGCCGGGGACCAGCGCGACGATCACCAAGGTCGCCAGCAGCTGGATGGCGAGCAGCGTACGCGGTTTCATAGGGTTCGGGAACGGGTGCGGTAAGGGTCGCGCCGGAAGCCCCGGGACGGCGAAAGACCTCGGTAGCCGAAAACAATACTATTCGATCGACAGCAAGGCTATCGGCGTCGGGGCCCGCACGCGGTCGGGTCGGGTCGCCAACCCCTGCGCTCCTCGGCCTTCCTCCGCCCATTGGCCGCCGTCCACCAAGCCGCCCCAGGTACGCTGGGAAGCTGTCGGAATCCTTTACATCCAGTGGCGGCCTGGCCTGGCGAGTCCTCGGTGTCAGTCGGCAACTTGTTGTTGGTAAAGCAATTCTCGGCGGTCTCCCTCGGGTGGCACGCACGTTGCTTCTAGGCTGGCGGGCAGTCGATCAACCTTCTCGGAGCGACCAGACATGAAGAAGTTAGCGTTTGCAGTGGCCCTTTCGGCAATCTTCGCGGCGGGGCAGGCGGCCGCGGTACCCACGTTCAGTCTCGCCGGTGGGTACACCGGCGCGATCAAGATCAAGTTCACGAACTGGGAGAGTTTCAACAGTTCGTTCCCGAGCCCGGGCGACGTGAACTACGGGATCCTGAAGATCACCAGCATCGAGAGCGACGACGGAAACAACACCCAGCTGTGGAACGACGGTAAGGATGGTGGTGAAATCACCGGCATCTTCAGGGACATCACGGTGGCCAGTACTAGCGGTACGGGTCCCGTAAACATCAAGTCCTCAGGTGGTTTGCTGGACATCTACATCAACCCCCTCGGCAGCTTCGCGGCAGCGGGTGGCGCCAGCCAAGGCTCCAGTGGCTACACCGATGCCGGCTGCGCCACGAATGGCTCCTGCTACGACGGGATCAGCAATGTGGCGATGGGCGGGCTGTTCTTGTCGCTCGCTTGGGCAAGCGGCATCGATGCGGGCAACGGCGCGATCACCATTGATGGGGACCTCGACGGCGGGACGTTCCCCGGGACGGGTGACGCGGCCGGTTTCCTCAACGTGACCGGCGGCCTGTACGCGAGCAACTTCGATTCGAACGGACTCCCCTCTGCGTTCGGCGCGCGCGACATGTTCGCGCAGAACGACTTCTGCGTGAACGGAGCTGTCGGGTGCGCGTTCCCTTCGCAGGGTGACTGGCAGTTGGTGAGCGAAGATCCGGTCCGCGCCTTCTTCATTCCCGAGCCCGGTTCCCTCGCCTTGGTGGGCTTGAGCCTGTTCGGCATCGCTGCCGTCGGGCGGCGGAGCGCCCGTCGGCAGGGCTGAACCCGCTCGAGGTTCATCCGTTGACCGAAAGAGGGCCCTTCGGGGCCCTTTCTCTTTCTTTGTTCGCGTTGCCTGCGCTTCTGCCTGCTGCGCGGCTGGGCGCGACCGCTACGGCGGTTGGCAGTGGGTTGTGCGGCCTGAAGTCTCGGCCACGCCCTGATCCCGAGCCTCTATCTCGGAGATGAACTCCTCCCAAGCCTGGCTCGGCCTAGAGATGCTGAAGCCGGCATAGGGTTGACCGCCGTGGTCGAAGCGGCGCACGAGTGTCACCTCCTCGGTCGCATAGCTGCCGAATCCCAGCTGCAGGCGCACGCAGCCTCGAACCTGCGGCCCGGAGAGTTGTGTGCCGGTGCGCGCCAGGAAGCCGTGCCTCGACGCGTCGAGCACCACGAGCGGCGTGGGCGTCGGGTCGTCGGGGCCGCTGCGGACTCGAAGCGTGCCGGGGCATCGGAGCGAGTACCGCCGATAGCGGCGAACAGGGCTGAGGGCGGCCGGGTCGTCCGGCTTCGGCAGGACCTCGGCATAGCTGGCCTCCGGGTAGACGGAGCGCAGGAGCTGGCGCCGCCGTGCATCGAGCCCGAGGAAGACCTGTGTTCGCCGGCTGAAGAAGTGGTCGAGCAGGCTGGGCGACATGACGGGATCGACCGTCACGTGATATCGACGTTCCGGAAACTGGATGTTCGGCAGCTTGACCCGGGTGAAGTAGTCGTACAGATTCCTCCGGGGAGGCAGGTCTCCATACACTTGGCGATAGATGCTGGGCGCGCGGTCGAGATCGAGTGTCGCGCCGACGGCCGGTGCGCCGTCGACGAAGTCGTAGTTCTCGATGGGTTCCTCTTGCAATCGCCGGAAAAGCAGCAGCGACTCGTACATTCCGACGTGCTTCGGATTGACTGCAATGACCAGGTGGCGCGTGTCGAAATAGTCAATGCAGTATTCGTACATGAACTTCAACAGCGGAAACAGGACCTTTCCCGTTCGATGCGCAGGATGAATGGCGAGTGCCGAGATTTCGGCAATCCGGCCGGGCAGGGCGCGGACTGCCGCCAGGTTGAAGGCAGTCTGGAGCGGAAAGCCGAACACCCCCTCACGAATGATGGAAAGTGTCCCGACCACGGTGCCGTCGAGTCGGGCGCAAAGCGTGGTGGTCGTCGGAAGCGCGTGATAAGGGGTGACGCGCAGCCCAGACGGGTGCGGCTTCATGAACCCGCTGTCGACATAGGCGTCGTGCAGCAGAGCGAAGCACGCCTCCAAGTCGCGCTGGCTGGTCGCGATCCCCAGGGTCAGCCCCGGATCCGGCGATGCGTCACAGTCGATCATCCGGCGATAGGCATTGGCCGAGCCATCTCGGGCCGTGCCGGCAACGGTCGGATGTGGCTGCGGGCCGGTCAGGCTGGTGTTCGCCGAAGTGGAGGCAAGCATCGGGTACCGGGTCGCAGCGCGGGGTCGGGATCGGCGAGTCGGGCATTGCGCCCTCGAGGCGTTTATCGGCGTACGACTTCGATGACTTGACGATCTCCGTTGGCATGAGCGGCGGTCGTTCGGCGGCAAGCCGAGGGCCGCAAGCGCAAGCGGCAAGAAGTCTCAGTCTCAGGCAGCTGCTCTCGGGCCGAGCTGCGCGGGTATCCGTGCATTAGTTCGCCAACCGGCGAACACCCGGATCCGGGCGTTGCGACCCGTAACGCGTCTATGCCATCATCGCCCGCCGTTCGGGGTGTGCTCCGTGTCGAGGGGCGACTGCCTCGAAGCGCCCGCGAGCGACGCGGCTAGAGGAGGGTGATCCCACATGCAAGACAAACCCAGCCTGTTCGGGCGCTTGGCACGGCTTTTCCTGCTGGTCATCGGCATCGGCTTCCTCGCGGCGTGCCAGACCCCTGACTTCCCGCCGGCGCCCGTTTCGGGCGCCACGCAGGACTACACCTACATCGTCGGCCCGGGCGACAACCTCAACATCATCGTCTGGCGCAACCCCGAGATCTCGATGGCGGTGCCCGTGCGGCCCGACGGCAAGTTTTCGACGCCGCTGATCGACGAACTGGTCGCCCAGGGCAAGACGCCGGTGCAGATCGCGCGCGAGGTCGAGAAGCAGCTCGAGAAGTACGTGCGCGACCCGGTCGTCACCGTCATCGTCACCGGCTTCGTCGGCCCGTACGACCAGCAGATCCGCGTCGTCGGCGAGGCGGCCAAGCCGCAGTCGCTGCCCTTCAAGCAGTACATGTCGTTGCTCGACGTCATGATCGCCGTCGGTGGCCTGACCGATTTCGCCGACGGCAATGCCGCGACCATCCTGCGCACGTCGGAAGGCGGGCGCAATGGTTTCGGGGGCACGCAGTTCGCGGTGCGTTTGCGGGATCTCATCCGCCGTGGCGACATGTCGGCCAACGTCGAGATGAAGCCCGGCGACATCCTGATCATCCCGCAGAGCTTCTTCTGACCCCGCCGCTCGCGCGCCGGCCGATTCATGGAACAGCTGATCGCACAAGTCCTGACCATCGTCAGGGGCATGTGGCGCTTCAGGTGGCCCGCGCTGGCGGTCGCCTGGGTGGTGGGCATCGTCGCTGTGATCATCGTCTTCAAGATCCCCGACAAGTACGAGGCTTCGGCGCGCATCTACGTCGATACGCAGTCCATCCTCAAGCCGCTGATGGCCGGGCTCGCGGTGCAGCCCAACGTCGAGCAGCAGATCACCATGCTCAGCCGCACGCTGATCAGCCGGCCGAACATGGAGAAGCTGGTGCGTATGGCCGATCTCGACCTGAAGGCGCAATCCAAGGCCGAGCAGGAAGTGTTGATCACCACGCTGATGAGCTCGCTGCAGATCAAGGAGGTCGGGCGCGAGAACCTCTATACGCTGGCCTACAGCGACGCCGAGCCGGCCAAGGCGCAGCGCGTGATCCAGTCGCTGGTGTCGATCTTCGTCGAATCCAGCCTGGGCGCGACCCGCAAGGACACCGAAACCGCCCGCGTCTTCCTGAACGATCAGATCAAGAGCTACGAGGCCAGGCTCGAGGAGGCCGAGGCCAAGCTCAAGGAGTTCCGCCTGCGCAACCTGCAGATGCAGGCGGGCGACGGCAAGGACTCGGCCTCGCGGCTGGCGGAACTCGGCGAGCAGCTCAACCAGGCCAAGCTGGCGCTGCGCGAGGCGGAGCAGGCGCGCGATGCGGCCCGGCAGCAGTTGCAGAACGAGAAGTCGCAGTCGGCCAACCTGGTCACGAATAGCCTCCTTCAGGAATCTGCGGTCAATGTCGCCACGCCGGAGATCGACGGGCGGCTCGACGCCCAGAAGCGCAGCCTCGACAACCTGCTGCAGCGTTACACCGAGCAGCACCCGGACGTGATCAGCACCCGCCGGCTGATCAAGGACCTGGAAGATCAGAAGGCCAAGGAAGTCAAGGAGCTGCGGCGCATCGCGATGGCCGCCCAGGTGGGCGCTTCGGGTGTCATGAGCAGCGCGGGCAGCAGTCTGGCCTACCAAGAGCTGAGCCGAATGCTGGCGGCCAGCGAAGTTCAGGTGGCTTCGCTCCGCGCGCGCGTGGCCGAGTTCCAGGCGCGGTTCGACAATGCACGCGAGATGCTCAAGACGGCGCCGCAGATCGAGGCCGAGGCTGCGCAGCTGAACCGCGATTACGCCATCCACAAGAAGAACTACGAAGACCTCGTCGCCCGGCGCGAGTCGGCGGCGATGTCCGGTGAGCTCGAGGTCGCCTCCGGCGTGGCCGATTTCCGCCTGATCGATCCGCCGCGGGTCTCGCCGCAGCCGGTGTCGCCCAACCGGCTGCTGCTGCTGCCGCTGGCCTTCGTCGTCGCCCTGGGGTCCGGGTTGTTCACGGCCTTCGCCGGCAGCCAGTTGCGGCCGGTGTTCCACAGCGCGGCCGAATTGCGGGAGAAGATCTCGATCCCGCTGCTCGGCGTCGTGTCGCGGGTTGCCAGCGCCGCGGAAGTGCGCGCCGAGCGGGTGAACTTCATCCGGTTCCTGGCGGGCTCCAGCGGGTTGATCGGCCTCTTCGTTCTGACGTTCATCGCCGTCACGATCATGGCGGCGCGGCGGGCCGGTTGACATGAGCAGCCTCATCGAACAGGCGGCCCGGCGGCTGGAACAGTTGCGCGCCGCCGGCGTGGACGTGCCCGTACCGGATGCCAAGGCCAAAGCCGAACCGGCGCAGGCCGCGGGGGGCAGGCCGGAAGTCGCGGCCGCCGAGGCGCCTGCGGCCGAGCGCTCGGCACCTGCCACGGTGTCGCGTCGCGTCGAACTCCGCCTCGAGGCGCTCGATGCGGCCGGCATCGTCACGCCGAATGCCGCACGCACGCAGATCGCGGACGAATACCGCGTCATCAAGCGGCCGCTGATCAGCAACGCCATGGGCCGCGGCGCGGCCGCGCTGCCGCACGGCAACCTGATCATGGTCACCAGCGCGATGCCGGGCGAAGGCAAGAGCTTCACGTCGATCAACCTCGCGATGAGCATGGCGGCCGAAATGGACCATACGGTCATGCTCGTCGATGCCGACGTCGCCCGCCCGTCGGTCCTGCGCATGCTGGGCCTGCCGGAGGGGCCGGGCCTGCTCGACCTGCTCGAAGGCAAGGCCGGGATGCACGAGGTGCTGCTCAAGACCAACATCGACAAGCTGACCATCCTGCCGAGCGGCACCCCGCATGCGCGGGCGACGGAGCTGCTGGCCAGCGACGCGATGCGCCTGCTGCTCGACGACATCTCCAGGCGCTACCCCGACCGGATCGTGATCTTCGATTCGCCGCCGCTGATCCTCACCACCGAGGCGCGCGTGCTGGCCTCGCAGATGGGGCAGGTCGTGCTGGTGGTGCAGGCCGACAGGACGCTGCAGGCCGACGTGCAGATGGCGCTGTCCACGATCGAGGCCTGCCCGGTGAAGATGATGCTGTTGAACAAGGTGCGGGCCGAGCGCAAAGGCGGCTACGGCTACGGCTACGGGTACGGGTACGGCCATGGCAAGGCCCAGGGCCAGGGGCAAGAAGGCCAGGGCCGCGAGCGGCAGCCGGCCTGACCGCCGGCGGCAGGGCGGACCCCGGTCGATGAACTTCCCGTCGCGAACCTGGCGTGCCCGGGCGTCTTCGCTGGCCGTACTCCTCTGGCTCGCCGTGTCGGGCGCCGCTGCGCAGGAGGCCTCTTCCGCGGCAGGGGCCGGCGGCCGGGCCTTCTCGGTGACGCCGACGCTCGGGGCCAACCTCACGCTCACGAACAACGTCAACCTCACGGCCACCGACAAGCAGTCCGACCTGATCCTCGGCCTCTATCCGGGCATCCAGGTCGTCGCCCAGGGCGCACGCGTCCGCGGCTACCTCTACTACACGCTCGGTGCGTATCTCTATGCCAACCAGCAGGAAGACAGCAACTTCTACAACACGCTCAGTGCAGCTGCCAACGCCGAGCTGTGGGAGAAGCGGCTCTTCCTCGACGTCAACGCCAGCATCTCGCAGCAGATCATCGACCCGTTCGGCACCCAGTCGTCGGACCCGAGCCTGAACAACGACAACCGCACCGAGGTGACCACGGTCTCCGTGGCGCCCTACCTGAAGGGCCAGATGGCCGGCCAGGTCGACTATCTGGCACGGGCGTTGTACGCGTATACGGACAGCGGCACCTCGTCGGCATCCGACTCGACGAGCTACGGCGGCGTCCTCTCGTTCAACGGATCGACGCGCTGGCAGCGCCTGGGTTGGGGGCTGACGACCAGCTACCGCTCGATCGACTTCAGCGAGGGCCGGCGCGAGTACGACCAGCTCAGCTGGCTGACGCTGCGCTACGCGGTCACGCCCGAGCTGCAGGCCAACCTCCGCGGCAACTACGAGCGCAGCAACGTCACCAGCCTGAACGGCAGCACCAACGGCGGTTTCGGCGGCGGCATCCAGTGGACGCCGAGCCCGCGGACGCGGCTGGTCCTGGAGGCCGACCAGCGTGTCTTCGGTTCGTCGCACCTGTACCTGCTCGAATACCGCAGCCCGCGCACCATCTGGACCTTCAGCAGCGTCCAGGGCCTGTCGAACGGGCAGGATTCGTTCGGCCAGGGCCTGCTCGGGCAGAGCATTCCCGGCGTCTCGTCGCAGACGGCCCCGTCGCCCTCGTTCGATCCGACCGCCGGCCCCACCGGGCAGGGCGTCACCGCCTTCGAGTTGCTGTTCAAGCAGTTCGCGTCCGTGCAGCCCGACCCGGTGCTGCGCGCGCAGCTGGTGAACAACTTCCTCAAGGCGAACAACATCGATCCGAACTCGACCTTGTCCACCAACTTCCTTCCGGACCAGGTCACCGAGCAGCTCGAGCAGAGGATCTCGGTGGCCTGGATCGGCATCCGCAGCAACGTCATCTTGAATGCCTACCAGACCCAGGCGCGCGACATCGGGCCCCTCTCCAGCCCCGGCACGGGCCTGGCGAACGGCAGCACCTTGCGCTGGTACGGCGGGTCGGCCAGCTGGTCGCACCGGCTCACGCCGGCCGCCACCCTTTCGGTGAGCTTCAGCGGCGAGCGCACGGCCGAAGACGACGGCAGCCAGTCGTCCACGCTGTGGGTCGGCACGGTCACCTGGTCGCAGCGCGTCTTCGAGAATGCGACCCTGTCGATCGCGGCCCGCCGGCAGGTCTTCGACAGCAACACCTCGCCCTACAACGAGTCTGCGCTGCTGGCGTTTCTCGGCATGCAGTTCTGACCCCATGTACGAATCCTTCTACGGGCTCGCCAGCAAGCCCTTCCAGCTCAACCCCGACCCGAGCTTCTACTTCGGCAGCAAGCAGCACAGCCGCGCGAAGGCGTACCTCGAGTACGGCGTGTCGCGGCACGAAGGCTTCGTCGTCATCACCGGCGAGATCGGCGCCGGCAAGACGATGACGCTGCGCGCGCTGATCGACGGCCTGCACGGCAGCGACGTGGTCATCGGCAACCTGGTCACGACCCAGCTCGACGCCGAGGACACGCTGCGCATGGTCGGCGCGGCCTTCGGCTTCAAGGTCAAGGACGTGCCGAAGTCCGAGCTGCTGGTCACGCTCGAAGCCTTCCTGCTCAACCAGACCAGTCAGGGCAAGCGCTGCCTGCTCATCGTCGACGAGGCGCAGAACCTGACCATGCGCGCGGTCGAGGAGCTGCGCATGCTGTCGAACTTCCAGTACGGCAACCAGGCGCTGCTGCAGACCTTTCTCGTCGGCCAGCCGGAGTTCCGCGCGATCCTGCAGCGGCCCGAGATGGAGCAGTTCCGCCAGCGCGTCGCGGCCACCTGCCACATCGGCCCGCTCGACGCCGACGAGACGCGCGCGTACATCGAGCACCGGCTGAAGCGCGCCGGCGCGACGACCAAGCCGACCTTCGACGACGAGGTCTTCGCCGAGATCCACAAGGCCGGCCGCGGCATCCCGCGCAGCATCAACGCGATCTGCGACCGGCTGCTGCTGCTCGGCTTCCTGAGCGAGCGCACGCACCTGACGCTGGCCGACGTGCAGGAAGTGAATCGCGAGTTCGCGGAAGAAGCGGCCGTGCCCGTGCGGCCCGTGCACGCCGCGGCCAACGGCGGCATCGGGCCGGGCGAGCTGGCGCTGCTGACCGACGCGGTGGACCTGGACCTCTCGGCCGCGCGCCTGTCGCCCGAGGCGGCGCGCAGCCTGACGCAGCAGCTGGCCGCGCTGGGCGCCGACCAGGCCATCGGCCAGATGCAGCGGCTCGAGCGCAGCGTGCTGCGCCTGGAGCGGGCGAACCTGCAGACCCTCGGCATGCTGACCCGGCTGGTCAACGCGGTGGAGAAGAGCGCCACCGACGACGAGGGCAAGTGAAGGCCCTGCGCGCCGCCCCCAGAAGCTGCCGACGATGGCCGAACCCCGCATCACGAACGCGTTGACCGTCGACGTCGAGGACTACTTCCAGGTCTCGGCCTTCGGCCCCTATATCGCGCGGGCCGACTGGGACACGCGCGAGTGCCGCGTCGAGCGCAACGTCGACCGCATCCTGGCGCTGTTCGCCGACCACGACGTGCAGGCCACCTTCTTCACGCTGGGCTGGATCGCCGAGCGCTACCCGGCGCTGGTGCGGCGCATCGCCGAGCAGGGTCACGAGATCGCCAGCCATGGCTACGGCCACGAGCGCGCCAGCGACCTGAGCCGCGAGGCCTTCGCCGCCGACATCGGCCGGGCGAAGGCGCTGCTCGAGGACCTGACCGGCGCGCCGGTGGCCGGCTACCGCGCGCCGAGCTTTTCGATCGGCAAGGCCAACCTCTGGGCCTTCGACTGCCTGGCCCGCGCCGGCCACCGCTACAGCTCGAGCATCTACCCGATCCGGCACGACCACTACGGCATGCCCGACGCGCCGCGCTTCGCCCACCGCGCCGCCGACGGGTTGATCGAGATCCCGGCCACCACGGTCCGGCTGTTCAACCGCAACCTGCCGTCCAGCGGCGGCGGCTACTTCCGGCTGCTGCCGTACGGCGTCTCGCGCTGGATGCTGGGCCGCGTCAACGCGGTCGACGGCGAATCGGCAATTTTCTACTTCCACCCCTGGGAGATCGACCCCGGCCAGCCGCGCATCGCCGGCATCGACCGCAAGACGCGCTTCCGCCATTACGTGAACCTGCACCGCGTCGAGCGGCGGCTGCAGCGCCTGCTGCGCGACTTCCGCTGGGGGCGGGTGGACCGGCTGTTCCTGCAGCGCACAGCCGCCTGACCATGCAGATCCGCCGCCTCGATCCAGGCGACACCGCGGCCGCCGCCCGCTGGGATGACTTCGTCCTGGCCACGCCGGCGGCGACCTTCTGCCACCGCGCCGGCTGGCAGCGGATCCTGCGCGGCGTGTTCCGGCACGACACGCACTACCTGTATGCCGAGAGCGCCGGCCGCATCGAAGGCGTGCTGCCGCTGGCGCACGTGGACAGCCTGCTCTTCGGCAAGTCCCTGGTCAGCCTGCCCTTCGCCGTCTATGGCGGCGTGGCCGCCACCACCGAGCCGGCCGCGCAGGCGCTGGAACACGAGGCGCAGCAGCTCGCCCAGCGCCTGCGCGTGGCGCACCTCGAGCTGCGCCACGTGCAGCGCCGGCATGCCGACTGGCCGATGCAGGACCTGTACGTCACCTTCCGCAAGCGGCTGGAGCCGACCGAGGAAGCGAACCTGGCGGCCATCCCGCGCAAGCAGCGCGCGATGGTGCGCAAGGGCATCAAGAACGGCCTGCGCGCCGAATTCGACGCCGGCGTGGAGCGCTTCTTCGCGCTCTATGCCGATAACGTGCACCGCCACGGCACGCCGGCCCTGCCGAAGCGCTACTTCCAGGCGCTGCGCGACGAGTTCGGCGCCGACTGCGAGGTGCTCACCGTTTGCAGCGCCGAGGGCCGGCCGGTGTCCAGCGTGCTCGCCTTCTACTTCCGCGACGAGGTGCTGCCCTACTACGCCGGCGACGACCTCGCGGCGCGCGACCTGGCCGCGAACGATTTCAAGTACTGGGCGCTGATGCGCCATGCGCTCGCCCGCGGCGTGGCCGTCTTCGACTACGGCCGCAGCAAGCAGGGCACCGGCCCCTACGCCTTCAAGAAGAACTGGGGCTTCGAGCCGACGCCGCTGCACTACGAGTACCGGCTGTACCGCCGCGACGCGGTGCCGCAGAACAACCCGGCCAACGCCAAGTTCAAGCTGATGATCGAGACCTGGCGCCGCCTGCCGCTGGGCGTGGCGAACTGGCTCGGGCCGTACGTGGTGCGCAACCTGGGGTGACGTGGCCCACTTGACGCCAGCCCGTCATGCCCGCTCGCAGCGAAGTGTCGTGTGTTGGCCGCGCGAGTGCCCTGATGCGCTATGAAGACGACAAGGTATTTCCTGGCGACGCGACAGCGGTCCGACCGCCGCGACATCCTCGACGAGTGGATCGCGCGTTTCGTCCGAGAACCGCAGAAGGAAGTGATCCAATCGGATGGCAGGATCCGCCGCTGGGCGTCGATCTCGGAAGCCGACGGTCGCGTCCTTCGCGTGATCCTGCTTGCGGACGGCGAGGCCGTGCACAACGCATTCTTCGACAGGAGTTTCCGGTCATGAAGGTCCGCTACTTCGAGGACACCGACACGCTCTACATCGAGCTTCGCGACGGCGACGTGGCCGAGACGCGGGATCTCGACGAGAACACGCTGTTCGACGTCGACGCGCAAGGCCGGATGGTGGCCATCACGATCGAGCACGCCAAGGAACGCGCCGAGCTGGCGAACTTCGTTTTCGAGCGGGTCGAGACCTGAACAACGGCTGCCATGGCCAGGCTGCTGTACCTCGTGCACCGCATTCCGTACCCGCCGGACAAGGGCGACAAGGTGCGCTCGTACCATCTGCTCAAGCATCTGCTGGCGCGGCACGAGGTGTTCGTCGGCACCTTCGTCGACGACCCGGCCGACCGGGTGCACGTCGACGCGCTGCGCGCCCTGTGCGCAGGGCTGCATGTCGTGCACCTGGAGCCGCGCCGCGCGCGCCTGGCCAGCCTCGCGGGCCTGGCCACCGGCGAGGCGCTGACGCTGCGCTACTACCGCGATGCCGGCCTCGCCCGCTGGGTGCGCGAGCTCGTGAAGCGCGAGCGCATCGATGCGGTCGTCGCCTTCTCGTCGTCGGTGGTGCCGTATGCCGAGGGGCTGGGCCTGCCGGTGCTGGTCGACTTCGTCGATGTCGATTCGGCCAAGTGGCGCGAGTACGCGCTGCGCCACCGCTGGCCGCTTTCGTGGCTGTACCGCCGCGAAGGAGAGCGGCTGCTCGACTTCGAGCGCGCGGCTTCCGCGCGCTCGGCGCGGTCGTTCTTCGCCACCGAGAAGGAAGCCGAGCTCTTCCGCCGCCTCGCGCCGGAGTGTGCAGGCCGCGTCGAAGGCATGGACAACGGCGTCGACGCCGCGCACTTCGCGCCGGACCCGTCGCACGTGTCACCGTACGCGGCGGGCGAGACCCCGATCGTGTTCACCGGCGCGATGGACTACTGGCCCAACGTCGATGCGGTGGTCTGGTTCGCCCGCGAGGTGCTGCCGCGGCTGGCCGAGCGCTGGCCGGCGCTGCGCTTCCACATCGTCGGCCGCAACCCGGCGCCGAGCGTGCGCGCGCTCGCCTCCCCGGCCGTGAACGTGACCGGGACGGTGGCCGACGTGCGGCCCTGGCTGCAGCACGCAGCCGTCGTCGTCGCGCCGCTGCGCCTGGCGCGCGGCATCCAGAACAAGATCCTCGAGGCGATGGCGATGGCGCGGCCGGTGGTCGCCGCC
>JAFLDG010000129.1 GCA_017302495.1 Burkholderiales bacterium | reverse complement strand
GAGACCTGCGATGCCCTCGCTTCTCGACTACCGGCGCCGCATCCGCGCGGTGAAGAACACGCAGCAGATCACCAAGGCGATGAAGATGATCGCCGCGTCGAGGCTGCGCAAGGCGCAGGAGCGGATGGTCGGCGCGCGCCCGTTCTCGAAGCAGATCGTGCGGATGTTGCACGACCTCGCGACCGTCGTCGACGAGGAGATGCACCCGTTGCTGGCGACGCGCGACCTGTCGGCGCCTGGCGCGCGCGTGCTGATGATCGTCGTCACGACCGACAAGGGCCTGTGCGGCGGGTTCAACACCAACCTGATCAAGGCGGCGTCGAACCGGATGCTCGAGCACCCGACGCGCCACCACACGATGGCGCTGATCGGGCGCAAGGGCCGCGACTTCTACCGCCGCCGCGGGATGCCCGTGACGTTCGAGCTGTCGGGCATCTTCAGCCACCTGAAGTACTCGCACGCGCAGGAAATCGCGCGCGTGGCGATGGAAGAGTTCACGAGCGGCCGGATCGACGGCGTCGATCTGTCGCCGCCGATGCTGGAGCAGGCGCGCCGGCGCGGCCTGTACACCGCGCTCGATGCGGCCGACCTGAGCGAGCACCTGCGGCGCACGCCGCTGCGCTACGACGCGGTGGCCGCGGCCGACGTGTTCATCTACGTCGGTGCGCTGGAGCCGGTGTTCGCCGGCGTCGCGCGCGTGCTTGCGCCGCAGGGTCTGTTCGCGTTCTCGGTCGAGCGCGCCGACGAGGCCGACGACTTCGTGCTGCGGCCGAGCCTGCGCTACGCGCACGGCGAGCGCGGCCTGCGCGCACTCGCCGGGCGCCACGGCTTCGACGTGCTCGCGGTCGAGCCCGGCACGATCCGCGAGGATCAGCGCCGGCCGATCGACGGCCTGTACCTGCTGCTGCGCAAACGCTGAACCGGGCGCGAGGGCCGGGCACGCCGCGCGGCATGACTTCGGGGCGGCGGCGCGCGCGCTGTCGTCGCGATCGACCGCGATGGACCTTCAGCCCGCCGGGTTCACGCCGAAGGCCCAGGCCAGCAGCGAGAAGGTCGCGAAGGCCGCGATCGTGCTGCTCATGATGATGCGCGCGACGCGGCCGTTGTCGGCGCCGTAGCGCTCGGCCAGCATCGACACGTTGCTCGCGCTCGGCAGGGCGGCGGTGAGCGTCAGCACCGTGATCTGCAGCGCCGACAGCGGTGCGCCGAGCCGCGCCGCCGCGGCTGCGAACAGGAACACCAGCAGCGGGTGCAGCAGCAGCTTCATCGCCGCCACCGGCAGGTAGAGCCCGGCCGGCGTGCGCGTGTGCGCGTGCCGGCCGGCGCGCCAGAGCACCGCGCCGATCGTGAACAGCGCCACCGGCGACGCGGCGTCGGCGAGCATGCGCACGACCACGTCGGGCGGGCCGGCGAGCTTCCGGCCGGCCACCGAGAACGCCGCACCGAGCGCGATCGCCCATGGCAGCGGGTTGCTCGCCACGCCGCGCAGCGCACGCCAAGCCGCGGCGCGTGCACCCTGGCCGGCGGCATCGTGCGCCTGTGCCAGCGCGATGCACAGCGACGTCGTGACGATCATGTCGACCAGGATCGTGCAGATCACCGGGCCGGCGGCGGCCGGGCCGACCAGCGCCACCAGCAGCGGCACGCCCATGAAGCCGGAGTTCGGGAACGCCGCGACGAGCGCGCCGAACGCGGCGTCCTTCAGGTGCACCCGCCCGCCGAGCGTGAAGGCGATCGCCGCGAACACCATCAGCAGCGCGCACAGGAGATAAACGCCGAGCAGCACCGGGTTCAGCAGCTCCAGGATCGGCGTGTTCATGCCGAAGCGGAACAGCATGCACGGCAGTGCGAAGTACAGGACGAAAGCGTTCAGCCCCGGGATCGCGCTGTCGGGCAGCACGCCGCGCTGCGCCGCGAGCCAGCCGCACAGCACCAGCGCGAAGAACGGGACCGTGACGGCGAGGATGGCCTGCATCGCAGGGCGCGAGTATCGCAAGCCGCGCGATGGGCAAGCGGTCTGCCGCGCGCCGGTGGCCGCTGCGTCAGGTACGCGTTCCGTCGATCGGAACAGGAGGGCGGCTTCCGGCCCTGAGCGGTACTTCGTCGCTGCGACGAAAGCAGCCGCTGCGGCGCTTCAACGCGGCGCACGGGGCCGACGACGGGGTGGCCAACTCCGTTCAGCCAAATTCTTATTCACTCCGTTGGCCACCCCGCCGTCGGCCCGGCCTGTGGTGCATCTACGCCGCCTCCATCCGGACGAGCCAAGCGTCTTCGCGTTGGTGCCGGAGCGCGCAGTCGGTGCCGGCAAAGGCGAGGAGGGGGCGGCCGACGGAGTGAATGAGAATTTGGCTGAACGGAGTCGGCTGCCCCCTCCTCGCCTTTGCCTCTCGGTCGCAACAGCGGCGAAACGGGAACAGCAGATCTTCCGAACAGCCGCAAAGGGCCGGGAGCGAACCTCCGCCTGCAGGCGATCGAACGGGCGCCGGCGTCAGTCGAGCTTGACGCCCAGGTCCACTGCGGCCTTGATCCAGGCCGGCACCGCGCGCTCCCATTCGGCGCGGGTCTGGGCCAGGTTCTGCGGCTTGTTCGGGATGCCGAAGTTCTCGCGCAGCTTCGCCGCCTGCGGTGTCTCGGCGCCCTTGACCACCACCTCCGACAGCGTGCGCAGGATCGCCTCGGGCGTGCCGGCCGGCGCCATCAGCGCCAAGCCGCCCTCGAGCTTGACCAGCGGGTCGTCGACGCCCTGCTCGACCAGCGGGACCACGTCGGGCAGCCTCGGGCTGCGGTAGGTGCCGGTGACGCCGATCGGCTTGAGCCCGCGGCCCGACACGGTGTTGAAGGCCTGCACGCTGCCGACCGCGATCTGCAGCTGGCCGCTGGCCATGTCGACCCACATCGGCGATTCGCCGCGGTAGTGCACGGTCTGCAGCTTGGTGCCGTAGCGCCGGTTGAACAGGTCGGCCAGCATCTGCGGGTACGAGCCCGGGGCGTATGAGCCCATCGATGCCTCCCGGCCCTTGCCCCAGGCGAGGAACTCCTTGACGTTGCCGGCGGGAACGTTCGCCGCGACCGCCACCACCAGCGGCCCCGACGGGAACACCGTGATCGGCACCAGGTCCTTGTCGAGGTTGTACGGCAGCTTCGTGTACAGCACCCGGTTCTGCATCACCGTGCCGGTGGTGGTGACCAGCAGCGTGTAGCCGTCGGCCGGCGCCTTGGCCACCGCGTCGATGCCGATCACCGCGCCGGCGCCGGTCTTGTTCTCGACCAGCACCTGCGCGCCGAGGAACTGCGTCAGGTGTTCGCCGTAGAGCCGCGCATAGGCGTCGGTCAGCCCGCCCGGCGCGAACGGCACCACGATCCGGATCTGCCGCGACGGAAACTTCGCGCCCTGCGCCCGCGCCAACGGCGCGGCGAGCGCGGCGGAGCAGGCGGCCGCGGCGGCCAGGAAGCGGCGGCGGTCGGTGCGGTCGGGTGTGGTCATCGGGTTCTCCGTGCGGCGATCGGCCGGGTGTGCGCGGCCAGCATAGGGCCGCCGCGTGCCCGGCCGAACCGGGGTCAACCCGCGCCCGCGGACCGCTGGCTGCGCCGTGGCGCCAGCGCTTCGCTGGGCCGATGGCGCGGAGCCGTGCCTGGCCGCCGCTCAGGCCGCCAGGCCCTTGTAGAGCATGTAGGCCGCCAGCACGTACAGCACGGTCGCGAAGACGCGCTTGAGCTTGGCCACCGGCAGGCCGTGCGCGGCCTTCGCGCCGAGCGGCGCGGTGAACACGCTGCACGACGCGATCACCGCCAGCGCCGGCAGCCAGATGTAGCCGAGCGAACCGGCCGGCAGCCCCGCCAGGCCGAGGCCGCTCGCGACGTAGCCGACGACGTTCGCCACCGCGATCGGGAAGCCGAGCGCGGCCGAGGTCGCCACCGCGTTGTGGATCGGCACGTTGCACCAGGTCATGAACGGCACGCTGATGAAGCCGCCGCCGGCCCCGACCAGACCCGAAAGAAAACCGATGCCGCTGCCGGCGCCGAACTGCCCGGCCGCGCCCGGCATCTGCCGCGTCGGTTTGGGCTTGCGGTCGCGGAACATCTGCGTCGCCGAGAAGCCGACGAACAGACCGAAGAACACCGCCAGCCACGAGCCCTTCAGCACCGCGAACACGCCGAGGCTGCCGAGCAGGCTGCCGGCGACGATGCCCGGCGCCAGGCCGCGCACCAGGTCCCAGCGCACCGCGCCGCGCTTGTGGTGCGCGCGCACGCTCGACACCGAGGTGAAGACGATCGTCGCCATCGACGTGGCGATCGCCATCTTCACCGCCAGGTCGGGCGCCACGCCGCGGTGGCCCAGGATCAGCGTGATGAACGGCACCATGATCATGCCGCCGCCGATGCCGAGCAGCCCGGCGAGGAAGCCGGTCGCGAGGCCCAGCAGCGCGAGTTCGACGATCAGGAGCCACTCGAGGTTCATGGGCACGCGGGGCGCCGGCGCGGCGCGGAAGTGGAGGGCCAGGCGCGCCGGGCGCGCGCCGATGCCGCGAGCGTAACCGCAGCCGGCGCCTGCGCCGACGTGCCGCGTGGCGGCCCGCCGGGCGACCGGCCCTGGCTATCATGCGCGCCCTTCCGCACCCCCACGCCGCCCTGCCGACTCGATGGCCGACGCCCCGCCCACCCTGAACGACGCGCAGCTGCGGGCGGTGCACCACCTGAAGGGGCCGTGCCTGGTGCTGGCCGGCGCCGGCTCGGGCAAGACCCGGGTCATCGTGCACAAGATCGCGCAGCTGCTGCGCTCGGGCCTCGAGCCCGACGCGATCGCCGCGATCACCTTCACCAACAAGGCCGCGGCCGAGATGCGCGAGCGCGCGCACGCGCTGGTCGGCGCGCGCGCGGCGAAGGGGCTGACGGTGTGCACCTTCCACGCGCTCGGCGTGCGCCTGCTGCGCAGCGACGGCGAACGGATCGGCCTGAAGCCGCAGTTCTCGATCCTCGACGCCGACGACGTGCTCGGCCTGCTGCGCGACGTCGGCAGCTGCAGCGACAACGCGCAGGCGCGGGCCTGGCAGTGGACGATCAGCCGCTGGAAGAACCAGGGGCTCGACGCCGAGCGGGCCGGCCGGGCCGCCGCGGACGACGACGAGCGCATCGCCGCGCGGGTGATGCAGCTCTACGAGCAGCGGCTCGCCGCCTACCAGGCGGTGGACTTCGACGACCTGATCGGCCTGCCGCTGAAGCTGCTCGCGCGCGACGCCGACGCGCGCGCGAAGTGGCAGGAGCGCTTCCGCCACGTGCTGATCGACGAGGTGCAGGACACCAACGCCGTGCAGTACGAGCTGCTGAAGGCGCTGGTCGCGCACCCGGACGACCGCCGCGCCGGCCGTTTCACCGCGGTCGGTGACGACGACCAGAGCATCTACGGCTGGCGCGGCGCGACGCTGGACAACCTGAAGCGCCTGCCGCAGGACTTCCCGAAGCTCGAGGTCATCAAGCTCGAGCAGAACTACCGTTCCACCGGCCACATCCTGCGCGCCGCGAACCACGTGATCGCGGCGAACCCGAAGCTGTACGAGAAGACGCTGTGGAGCGCGCTCGGCGACGGCGAGCCGGTGCGCGTGCTCGAATGCGACGGCGAGGAGCACGAGGCCGAGCGTGCGGTGGCGTTCATCCAGGGCCAGCGCAGCCGCGGCGGCGAGGTCAAGTTCAGCGACTTCGCGGTGCTGTACCGCGCCAACCACCAGGCCCGGCCCTTCGAGCAGAAGCTGCGCGCGGCGCAGATTCCGTACCGCGTCTCCGGCGGACAGAGCTTCTTCGACCGCGCCGAGATCAAGGACCTGTGCGCCTGGCTGCGGCTGCTGGTCAACAACGACGACGACCCCGCCTTCCTGCGCGCGGTGGCCACGCCGAAGCGCGGCATCGGCACGACCACGCTCGTCCGCCTGGGCGAGTTCGCGACGCAGTGGAAGACCAGCCTGTTCGAGGCGCTGTTCTCGCCGGCGCTCGGCGCCGCGGTCGGCGGCAAGGCGCTGGCCGGCCTGCACGAGTTCGGCCGCTTCGTGAACGACCTCGAGCACCGGGCGCGCCACTGCAGCGGCGCCGACAACGCCCGCGAGCTGCTGCTCGGCTGGCTGAAGGACCTCGGCTACGAGCAGCACCTGCACGACGGCGAGGCCAGCGCCAAGCTCGCCGCCGCACGCTGGAGCAACGTGCTCGACTTCGTCGACTGGGTGGCCAAGCGCTGCGGCGGCGAGATCACGCAGGAGGGCGGCACCTTCCAGACCGAGCCGCAGTCGCTGCTGCAGGTGGCGCAGACCATCGGCCTCATCGCCAGCCTGGCCGAGCGCGGCGACGACAGCGACGCGGTGACGCTGTCGACGCTGCACGCCGCGAAGGGCCTGGAGTGGCCGCACGTGATGCTCGCCGGCGTGAACGAGGGGCTGCTGCCGTTTCGCACCGACGACGCCGACGCGCCGGCCGAGCAGCTCGCGCTGCGGCTGCAGGAAGAGCGGCGGCTGATGTACGTCGGCATCACGCGCGCGCAGCGCACGCTGCTGGTGAGCACGCTGCGCCGGCGCAAGAAGGGCCGCGACACCGTGGCCGGCGTGCCGAGCCGCTTCATCGCCGAGATGAAGCTCGACGAGTCGAAGGCGAAGGAAGATCCGCGCGAACGGCTGAAGCGGCTGCGTGCCGAGCTGGCCGCGCGTGCGGCGCCGGTGCCGGCCGCCGGCGACTGACGCGGGGACCCACGCGGGGACCGACGCGGGGACCGACGCGGGGACCGACGCGGGCGGCCAGCGCCGCCGTCGGATGCCGCCGGTTCAGGCGCCAACCGGAGGGCGCTCGAGCACGGCCACGTCGACCAGCGTGCGCGTGACGAAGCCGAGCGATTCGTACAGCCTGATCGCGGCGACGTTCGTCTGCCAGGCATGCAGGAAGGGCAGCTCGCCGCGCTGCTGGATCCGCGCCGCCACCGCCGCCGACAGCCCGCGTGCCAGACCCCGGCCGCGGCAGTCCGGATGCGTGCAGACGCCGCTGACCTCGGTGCAGCCGGGCGGCCGGAAGCGCTCGCCGGCCATGCCGGCCAGCCGGGTGCCTTCGCGCACACCGACGAAGCGGCCCATCGTGTGCGTGCGCGGCAGGAAGGGCCCGGGCTCGGTCAGCCGGGCCAGGTGCAGCATGTCGGCGGCATCGGCATCGCCGAGCACGGCCAGGCCCGCGGGCACCGGCTCGTGAGCCAGGCTGCGGGTGGCCACCATCTGCACGCCCCGGGCCCGCTTGACGGCGACCAGCCCGCGCGGCACGACGATCGGCGGCACCTGCAGCACGAAGACCTGTTCGCCGGGCCGCACCAGTTCGGCCAGCGCGGCCAGCGCCGCCTCGCTGTCGTCCAGGGCCGACGCGAACAGGTTCACGTCGCGCGCGCAGCGGCGCGCCCGGTCGTCGCCTTCCGACAGCGTCCGATGGGCGCCGTCGAGGCTGGCCCAGACGGGTCGGTCAAGCGGATGCACGGCGGGGCCTTCGCGCGCGCAGGCGCATCGAACGACGGCTCAGCGGGGCGGCGGCCAGCGCGTCCTCGAGCACGGCCAGCTGGGCCAGCAGCGCGCGGCCGGACGGGCCGCTCGCCTCGGCGACCGCGGCCTCGACGGCGGGCCAGACCGACTGCTTCGCGCGCGCGACGAGCTTGCGGCCGGCCGCGGTGAGCGCGACCGTGCGCAGGCGCAGGTCGCCGGGCGCCGGCTGCGAATCGATCAGCGCCAGCGCCTGCAGGTTGCCGAGCAGGCGCGTGACGGCCGGCTGGCTGATGCCCAGCGCCTCGGCGACCGCGCCGACGCTGAGCGGGCCGAGCCGGTCGAGCGCCGCCAGCACCGGCAGCTGCGACGCCGGCACGCTGATGTCGAAGCCCTGCAGCAGGGCCTGGGTCTGCGCCTGCAGGCGCTCGCCGATGCGTTTCAGGCGCGTGCCGAGCGTGAGGAAGCCGAGGGCCTTGACGACGTCTTCCATCGGGTTGCGTGCGATTCGGATAGCACGATATATAACATGCGATGGATAGGATGGGAAGCGCACGGCCACGCCGGGCGCCGCGGCGCCCTGGGGTTGATCCCAGTGGCTGCCGGGCCCCGGGCGCTGCGGCGACCCGGGCCCCGATGCCCGCGCGCCGCGATGCGGCGGCGAGGCGGCGGGAGAGCGCCCCGGATCGTGCCGTACGCCGGGCGGTATTTATCCGCAGGCGGCCCGATTCGGTTCCGGCGATGGGATCCTGGGGCCCCGGCCGGTCATAACAATCGGCCATGCACAACACGGCCCGCGGGACGGTGGCTTGGCTGGGATCGAACGCCATCGACGCTCGATCCCGGCGCCGGCAGTCGGCACTGCGATCGGAGGGCTGGCGGGTCCGCGCGGCAGCCGAAGGCGTCGCAGAGGTGCGGGTTGCCGAGTGCCGCAGCGCCGACGACATCGTCGAGTTGCGCCAACTGGTGAAGCCGCCGGCGGTGCCCCTGCTGGTCCTGGTCTCCACCCCCGATCTGCTGCTGCAGGCCCTGCGGGCGGTGCGCGAAACGGACGACGTGGCGCTCGCCGACGAACCGCCCGCGGCGCTGGCCGCCCGGCTCGAGCGCCTGCTGGCCCGCCGCGCGCCCGTCGATGCCTTGACGGGCCTCGAAACTCGATCTTCGTTCGACGAGCGCCTGCAGGCCGTGCTGACGCAGCCGTCGACGGAAAACGGTGTGCTCGCGCTGGCGTTGCTCGATATGGATCACTTCAAGGGCATCAACGATCGGCTGGGGCACGTTGTCGGTGACCAGGTGCTGGCGGCCGCCGGGAGTCACTTGCGGCGGATCCTCGGTCCTTTGGACCGGTGCGCGCGCTGGGGTGGCGAAGAGTTCGCTCTCCTGCTGCGGCGCGACTCGTTCGAAGCTTTGCGCGTCGAGCTGGGGAGCCTGCTGCGCGTGGATGTCACGGGCGTCGGAGCCGACGTGGGGCGCTGCAGCCTGTCGATCGGCGCCACCCTGTGCAGCCCGCTGATGGATGCCCGGACCTGCTTCGACCGGGCCGGGACGGCGCTGTACGAGTCCAAGGCCCGCGGCCGGGAGCGTCTCACCTTCTACGAGGCGCTCCTTTCCGGCAGTGCCGACGAGGACGCCGGCCACGCCGTGCAGCTTCGCCACTTCGAGAACGTGACCCAGGTCGTGACGCAGCGCGTGGCGAACCTCGTTTCGGCCATGGGCCAGAACCTGATGCGCGCGCTGCAGGCCGAAGCCCGGCGCGACGCGTTGACGGGCGTGGCCAACCGGGGCCAGTTCGATCGCCGGATCGCGCGCGAGATGGCGCGGGCAGCCCGGGACGGCCGACCGCTGGCGCTGCTGTTCTTCGACATCGACGAGTTCGGCCGCTTCAACCGCGAGCACGGGGCGACCGTCGGCGACACCGTGCTGCGCCACTTCGTGCAGACGCTGAACAGCGGCATCCGCCCGGTGGACTGGATCGCCCGCTACGGCGGCGAGGAGTTCTGCGTCGTCATGCCGGCCGGCATCGACGAGGCGGCCGCCGCGGCCGAGCGGATACGGGGCCAGGTCGAGGCCAGTGCAAGCTCGGGGCCGGACGGGAGGGAGTTGCGCGTGACGACGAGCGTCGGTGTCGCCGCCTGGGCGGGCGCCGCCGAGGCAGTCGAATCCTGGGTGCTGCGAGCCAGCACGGCGGTGCAGGCCGCCAAGCGGGCCGGGCGCAACCGGGTGGTGGCCGCGGCCGACCCCGGCCGATGCGGCCAGGCGACTTGACGGCGGTGGCGGGCCCGGCCTCAGGGCGGCGCTGAGCGGGCAGGGCCGAAACGTACGGGGGCCGCGGGCCCGCCACGGCACCGCGCCCTCGCCTCGCGACGTCTCGTGATGGCCGGGGGTGCGCCGGCCCCCGCAATCACTTCCGCCCGCGGCGGGCCAGACGCTCGGCCAGCCCTTTCGGCGGCGGCCGGCGCGCGGCCTGCGCGCCCAGGTCCAGCGCCACGGCCGCTCTTGCCGGCACGGCCAGCGCCGGCGCGAGCGGCGCCTCGCGTGGCGCCTCCAGCGGGGCGTGGAGCGCGCCGCCCTGGCCGTCCGCGGCGGCCGGCGCCTCGGCCGGGGCGTAGACGGTCGGCACCTTGAACTCCCGGCCCACCGCGCCGGCGAACGCGCTCCAGCCGGGTGACCAGTGGTACTGGACCAGGTCGCCGGCGACCGGGTTGTCGGTGCGCGGCTCCAGCGGCCGCGCGGCCACGACCGCCACGTCGGCGCGGAAGAAGTCCGGCTGGTCCTGGTACGGCCCGGGCACGCGGCCGTACTTGTACTCGTACTCCCAGGTCCACTGCCGGGCACACAGGTGGTCGGTGTCGTCCCAGAGGAAGATCTGGAACCGTTCCTTGACGTAGACGCCGGCCAGCGCGTGCGCCACCTGCTGCGCGTCGCAGGCCATGAGCGGCACGTCGACCGACGGCCGGTCGTCGAGGCAGACGATGAACTTGTCCGCCGGCGGGTCCATCACGCAGTTGGCGTCGTAGAAGGGCGGCGCGCCGTACGGCAGCGCCTCGCCGCGGGCATCGACGCCGATGCCGTCGCGGCACGGGCTGAACTTCAGCGCGATCTGCAGCGTGCCGCCGCCGGCGTAGAACGCGCGCCGTTCGGACTGCACGACGTTCTGCACCAGGCCGAGCCGGTGCGCCGCGTCGCCGATCGGCTTGATCCGCACCGCCAGCTTCTGCGGGTTGCGGCACTGCCAGCTGCGCAGTTCGGTGTCGCGCCCCTCGAAATCGCGCTTCAGGTCGCTGCACTCGACCAGACTCTGGGCGCGGTTCTCGACGACCGTGAAGTCCATGCGCGGTCCTGTCTTGCCGGCGCGGTGCGGGCCGCGGCCGTTTCGTCAGGGGCGGCCCGGCGCCGCGGGCCCGAGCGGCGCGAGC
>JAFLDG010000128.1 GCA_017302495.1 Burkholderiales bacterium | reverse complement strand
GCCGAGGTCGACGCGCGCTGGCCGGAGCAGGCGGCACGCTGGCGCCGGCGCGATCCGGACTTCGGCGCCGAAGGCGGCGAGACGCTGCGCGCCTTCCGCGAGCGGCTGGTCGGCGCGGTGCTGCGGCTCGCGGCCGCGCACGCCGGCGAGCAGATCGTGCTCGTCACGCACGGCGGCGCGCTCGACCTGCTGTACCGCGAGGCGACCCGGCTCGCGCTCGACGCGCCGCGCACCTGGCCGCTGGCCAATGCCGGCATCAACCGGCTGCTCCATGCCGACCAGGGGCTGGTGCTGGTCGGCTGGGGCGACGTCGCGCACATCGAGACCGGCTGAAGGCGCTGCGGCCCACGCTCCTACCGTCTGATCTCGATCCAGGCGTTTTTGCCTGGGAGGATGGGCGAGCCGGAGGTGATCTGGCGTTCCCAGGGTTTGCCGTCGGCGTCCTGGCCGGCGCCGACGATCTTCTGGCCGGTGGTCAGCAGGGCGGTGACGCCGGAGGAGTTGGAGGTGTTGGAGACGAGGGTGCCGACGAAGGCGGTGCCGGGGAACTTCTTGCCGGTCAGGGCGCCGACGACGTAGAGGTAGGAGCTGGCGGAACAGTCGGCGCCGCCGTTGATGTTGCTGACGAAGGCCAGGCCGCCGTAGGCGATGGTGGGGCGGGTGTTGATCTGCTCGCCGGCGGGCAGGTCGACGAACCAGCCGCGCTGGGTGGCCCAGTTCACCGGGTTGGTGCTCAGCGAGTCGGTGGCGCGGTCGTAGGTCTGCTGCACGAGGGTCGTGCGCGCGTTGGTCAGGGTCGGGCCGTCGGCGATGGCGTAGATGGTCTGCACCTTGGACGAGCCGAAGTCGGAGATGTCCAGCAGCCGGCCGGTGCCGAGGAAGACGATGCGCTGGCCCTCGTGCATGAGCAGCTCGGGCGCGGCGGTGACGGGCTGGGCGTCGCCGGCGGGGCCCAGCAGCGTGGCGAGCTGGGCCGGGTCGTCCTTGGCGACGAGGTCGAAGCGCCAGACGTTGCCCAGCAGGTCGCCGCCGTAGACGTAGCGCACGGTGGCGGTGGACTCGCCGAAGGCGGTCACGTGGGCCAGCCCGGACTCGTTGGCCAGGGTGCCGGCGGGCACGACGAACTCCTTGATCACCGCGCCGGTGTCGGCGTTGAGCATCCACAGCCGGCCCTTGCCGTCGGCGGTGGCGTTGTAGCCCGAGGTCAGCAGCACGACGTAGCCGTCGGCCGCGGTCTTGACGATGACCGGGCGGCCCAGCGTCTGGCCGACCTTGGCCTGGGTGGAGCTGTCGCCGGCGGCGGGGAACTCCCACTTCAGCTTGCCGGCCAGGCCGGCCTCGCTCAGGCCGCGCGGATTGCTCACGTCCAGCGCGTAGTAGCCGCGGCCGGCCACGCCCATGCCGGCCACCAGCAGCCGCTTGGAGGTGCCGACCTTGCCGATGACCGGCGAGCCGTCGAGCTTGGTGCCGAAGGCGTAGCCGCGCTCGACCGACTCGCCCAGCGTGGGCAGCACGCGGCTGGGCACGAAGGCCCACAGCTCCTGGCCGGCGCTGCCGGCGCTGGTGTCGAAGGCGTGCAGCATGCCCTCGCCGGAGGCGACGTAGACCACGCCGTCCTCGCGCGCGACCACCGGCTCGGAGTTGATGACCGCGCCCATCAGGCTGGTGCGGCTGCGGAAGGTGCTGCCCTCGCCGGAGCGGTTGCCGCGCAGGTAGTCCACCACCGCGGCGTCGGTGCCGTAGACGCCGCCGGGGTTGACGATCGAGCCGACGTTGGCGGCGGTGAAGGCCATGCCGGAGGTGCCGTTCGACGTGGCGATCACTCGCGTGGTCCAGTCGCGCGCGGCGAGCTTGGCCGCGGCCGACCAGATGGCGCTGGTGCTGACCGAGCCGGTGGCCGGGTCGATGGCGTTGGCGGTGAGGTCGCCGGCCCAGCCGGCGGGGTTGTAGGTGCCGAAGTAGGCCTTGTTGTCCCCGCGCGGCAGGTTCACCGTGCTCACCGCGATCCCGCCCTGTGCACCGGTCTGGCTCAGGATGTCGGTGAGCCCGCTCTGGATGCGGATCGCCGTCTCCTCGGGCGTGGTCGCGAGGTACATCTTGCCGCGGCCGTTGATCGTCGCGTGCCACAGGTCGTCGACCGCGGTCGGGCTGCGCGCCGCGGTCGGGTTCGGCCAGTCGCCGGCGCTGGTCGGCAGCGGGGTCGACTCGCCGGCGAAGATCGTGCCGCGCGCGCCCAGCGTCAGGCCGTAGGTGTTCATGTGCAGGTCGGGGTTGATGTCGACCGCCGTCTTCGGCACCTTGCCGGTGGCCAGCGCCGGCTTCAGGTTGACGGTGTAGTACGACAGTGCGATGTCGGCCAGCGTGCCGTCGTAGGTGGTGGCGTACGGCACGCCCGGGCCCCAGGTCGCCTTGTCGTAGCTCGGCGGCGAGACGGGGTCCTTGTTCGCGAAGCCGTCGGTCACGACGAAGGCGTTGTTGCGCTGGCAGGCGTACTGCACGACCCCGGTGGTGTTGCGGAACTGGTCGCCGATGTACTTCAGCGTCTCGCGCGTCGGCGTACCACCGCTGCCGCTGGTCTCGTAGAAGATGCCGGCGACCTTGAGCCCGTTCGCCGACGGCGACGTCGCGTCGGTGTCGTACATCGTCACCGTCGAGCGGCTGTTGAACCTGACGACGCCCATGCGCAGGCCGGTCAGCGGCTCCAGCACCTTGCCCATCGCCGCCGCCAGCATCAGCTTGCGCTTGCGGTAGTACTGGAACCAGTTCGCGAAGTTCTGCAGCTCGTCGGCGTGGCTGCGCCCGCTCGGGAAGCTGTTGCCCGCCTTGATCTCGTAGCGCTTCAGCGTCGCGCCGTCGGGCGCGGTGACGCAGGTGCTGCCGTCGGCGGTGCAGCTCTCCTTCACGTAGTAGGTGGCGGGGTAGTACTCCAGCGCCAGGCGCAGCACGGTGCCGGCGGGCACCGTGCGCTCGGCCGCCTCGGGGGTCCAGCCGCCGCTGCAGCCGCCGTTGTTGTCGTGGGTGCAGGTCTGCGTGCCGGCCGGCACGGTCATGCCGGCGAAGGCCATGAAGGTGTGGTTGGCGCTGGTCGTCAGCGCGCGCGCCGCACTCAGGTCGAAGGTCTCGCTGCCGTGCACCGGGTGTGACTTCGCGGCCGTTGTGCTCGCGTCCGCGTACGTCACCTTCGCGCCGCCCACGTAGGCCGGCGACCACGGCTTGTAGGTCACCGCCGGGTCGTAGTACAGGGGGTTGTAGCTCGCGCTGCGCAGGAACGCGAACTGCGCGGTCGGCGGGATCGCGAAGTGGGCGTAGTCGTCGTCGTTGTAGATCCGCGCGCCGCTGTTGGTGCCGTTCGGGAACAGGTAGACCATCTTGCGCCACCGCGACGTGGCGTCACCCGGCCCGTTGAACCACGGCTTGCCGCTGCCGTCCCAGCCGGAGGCGGCGCTGTAGTCCCACCAGTACGCGCCGTCGTTGGTGTTGATCATCACCTCGGAGTCCATCGACCCCGAATCGTCCAGGCCGAAGATCACGTTCGGCTTGGCCAGCACCGAGGCCTTCAGCGGCAGGTCGGCGATGTTCGTGGCGTGCGCGTGCGCGGCCAGCCCGAGCAGCGTACCGAGGCACAGCAGCGAGGTCGTCAGCTGGATGCGGGGCTTCATGGTCCGGTCGCCTCGGTTGTGTCGGCGGTGGGGCTGGGTGCGGAGTGCAGGCGCGCGGACGGGTGTCGCGCTTACCGCCTGATCTCGATCCAGGCGTTCTTGCCCGGGAGGATGGGTGTGCCGGAGGTGATCTGGCGCTCCCAGGGTTTGCCGTCGGCGTCCTGGCCGGCGCCGACGATCTTCTGGCCGGTGGTCAGCAGCGCGGTGACGCCGGAGGAGTTGGAGGTGCTGGAGACGAGGGTGCCGACGAAGGAGGTGCCGGGGAACTTCTTGCCGGTGAGGGCGCCGACGACGTAGAGGTAGGAGCTGGCGGAGCAGTCGGCGCCGCCGTTCTTGTTGGCGACGAAGGCCAGGCCGCCATAGGCGATGGTGGGGCGGGTGTTGATCTGCTCGCCGGCGGGCAGGTCGACGTACCAGCCGCGCTGGGTGGCCCAGTTCACCGCGTGGTTGCTCAGCGAGTCGGTGGCGCGGTCGTAGGTCTGCTGCACGAGCGAGTTGCGGGCGTTGGTCAGGGTGGGGCCGTCGGCGATGGCGTAGATGGTCTGCACCTGGGTCGAGCCGAAGTCGGTGATGTCCAGCAGCCGGCCGGTGCCGAGGAACAGGATGCGCTGGCCTTCGTGCAGCAGCAGCTCGGGGGCGGCCGTGACCGGCTGGGCGTCGCCGGCCGGGCCCAGCAGCGTGGCGATCTTGGCCGGGTCGTCCTTGGCGACGAGGTCGAAGCGCCAGACGTTGCCCAGCAGGTCGCCGCCGTAGACGTAGCGCACGGTGGCGTTGGACTCGCCGAAGGCGGTCACGTGCGCGAGCCCGGACTCGTTGGCCAGGGTGCCGGCGGCGACGACGAACTCCTTGATCACCGCGCCGGTCTCGGCGTTGAGCATCCACAGCCGGCCCTTGCCGTCGGCGGTGGAGTTGTAGCCCGAGGTGAGCAGCACGACGTAGCCGTCGTTCTCGGTCTTGACGATGACCGGGCGGCCCAGGGTCTGGCCGACCTTGGCCTGGGTGGCGCTGTCGCCGGCGGCGGGGAACTCCCACTTCAGCTTGCCGGCCAGGCCGGCCTCGCTCAGGCCGCGCGGATTGCTCACGTCCAGCGCGTAGTAGCCGCGGCCGGCCACGCCCATGCCGGCCACCAGCAGCCGCTTGGAGGTGCCGACCTTGCCGATGACCGGCGAGCCGTCGAGCTTGGTGCCGAAGGCGTAGCCGCGCTCGACCGACTCGCCCAGCGTGGGCAGCACGCGGCTGGGCACGAAGGCCCACAGCTCCTGGCCGGCGCTGCCGGCGCTGGTGTCGAAGGCGTGCAGCATGCCCTCGCCGGAGGCGACGTAGACCACGCCGTCCTCGCGCGCGACCACCGGCTCGGAGTTGATGACCGCGCCCATCAGGCTGGTGCGGCTGCGGAAGGTGCTGCCCTCGCCGGAGCGGTTGCCGCGCAGGTAGTCCACCACCGCGGCGTCGGTGCCGTAGACGCCGCCGGGGTTGACGATCGAGCCGACGTTGGCGGCGGTGAAGGCCATGCCGGAGGTGCCGTTCGACGTGGCGATCACTCGCGTGGTCCAGTCGCGCGCGGCGAGCTTGGCCGCGGCCGACCAGATGGCGCTGGTGCTGACCGAGCCGGTGGCCGGGTCGATGGCGTTGGCGGTGAGGTCGCCGGCCCAGCCGGCGGGGTTGTAGGTGCCGAAGTAGGCCTTGTTGTCCCCGCGCGGCAGGTTCACCGTGCTCACCGCGATCCCGCCCTGTGCACCGGTCTGGCTCAGGATGTCGGTGAGCACCGCGCGGATGCCGGCGGTGGTCTCGTCCGGCGTCGTGGCCAGGAACATCAGGCCGCGGCCGTTGATCGTGGCGTGCCACTGGTCGTCGATCATCGACGGGTCGTCGGCGGTGGGCGTGGTCCAGGTCGGCGCGACGTCGAACGGGCTGACGGTGTTCGGCCAGAGCGAGCCGCGCACGCCGAGCGTGATCGCGTAGGTGTTGATGTGCAGGTCGGGGTTCTTGTCGGCGTTCGGCGCGGTCGAGCCGCTCGGCGGCACCTTGCCGGCGGCCAGGCTGCCCGCGCGCAGCCGGTTCGTGTAGTAGCGCAGCGCCAGGTCGGCGAGCGTGCCATCGGTCGTTGTCTGGTACGGCGTGCCCGAACCCCAGGTCGCGGCCGACCTGCCGCTGTCCCACGACGGCGGCGTGATGCTGGTCGTGTTCGAGAAGCCGTCGGTCACGATGAACATGCTGTTGCGCTGGCAGGCGTACTGCACGACCGAGGTGTTCGTGTTGAACTCGCCGGCGATGTACTTGACGGTCGCGTGCGTCGGCGTGCCATCGGCGTCGAGCGCGTTCTTGTAGAAGCGGCCGGCGATCTCGCGGCCGTTCTGCGAGGCCGAGGTGGCGTCGGTGTCGCGCATCGTCACCGCCGCGTGCTCGTTGAACGGCACCACGCCCAGGCGCAGGCCGGTCAGGCTTTCCAGCACCTGGCCCATCGACGCCGCGAGCATCAGCTTGCGCTTGCGGTAGTAGGTGAACCAGTTCGCGAAGTTCTGGATCTCGGCCGCGTAGCTGCGCCCGCTCGGGAAGCTGTTGCCCGACTTGATCTCGTAGCGCTTCAGCGTCGTCACGCCGTCGGGCGCGAGCACGCAGTCCGCGCCGACCGTGCAGGTCTCGGCGTGCCAGAAGGTCGCCGGGTAGTACGGAATCGAGGCGTAGCAGGCGCGGCCCGCTCCCACCGTGAGTTCGGTGGTCAGGGTCTTGGCGCCGCTGCCGTCGCAGACGTCCGAGGTCGGGGACCCGGCGCTGACGTAGGCGCCGGCGGGCACCTTCATGCCAGCCTGCAGGCGAAAGCGCCAGCCGTTGCTCGTCCACTCCGGATGGCTCGCGTCGAAGGTGGCGTCGACCGCCAGCTTCGGCCCGCTGCCGTAGAGCGGGTGCGACAGCGCCGCCGACGGGCTCGCGTTCGGGTACGCCGGCAGGCTGACCCCGTCCAGGTAGGCCGGTGCCCACGGCTTGTAGGTCACCCGGGTGTCGTAGTAGACGGGGTTGAACTTCGGCGAGCGCACCCAGGCGAACTGGTTCGTCGGCGGCAGCGCGCGGCCGTTGGTGTTGTCGTAGGCGTAGAGCTGCCCGCCGGTGGCGCTGCCCACCGGGAACAGGTACGAACGCCGGTCGCTGTTGCTGTTCGTCGAGCGCGTCGGCTTGCCGGTGGCGCTGTTCCAGCCGTCGTCGCCGTCCCACCAGAACAGGCCGGACGAGGTGTCGAGCAGCACCTCCCAGTCCATCGAGCCGGAGTCGTCGAGGCCGAAGATCACGTTCGGCTTGGCCAGCACCGACGCCTTCAGCGGCAGGTCGGCGATGTTCGTGGCGTGCACGTGCGCGGCCAGCCCGAGCAGGGCGCCCAGGCTCAGCAGCGAAGTCGCGAATCGGGACTGGACGTTCATGGCGCGGTCCGGGTCGGTGGCATTCGGTGCGGCGCTCAGCCCCGCGTGACCATCGACTGCACGAAGGTCTGCGTGCCCTTTGGTCCGGTGACGCGGATCGTCACGCGGAACTGGCGGGCGTTCGGCGGATCGAGCTTCTCCTTGCTGTAGTCGGCGCTGGTCAGCTGCGGGATCTGCCGCACCAGGCATTGCCGCAGCGGGTCGGCCACCGGCAGCGCGCCCTCGCAGACCCGGTCGGCGACATAGCGCACCTCGTAGTTGCCGACGGTGATCGACGGCATCGTGCTCCAGTCGACCTGCGGCAGCCCGGCGGCGTCGGTGGGCAGCGCGGTCGGCGAGTACCAGGCGCCGGGGGCCGTGTTCTCGTCGACGACCGCGCGCACCTGCGCGAAGACCTCGTTCAGCCCGATCTCCGAGGCCTGCAGCGCGGCCTCGCGGAACTGGGCGTTGCCCGACGCCAGCGTGCCGACCTCGGTCATGCGCGCGAGCGCGAGGCCGCCGAGCAGCATCACCGACAGCAGCACGAGCACGACGAGCACGGTGACGCCGCGTCTCGGGCGGCGGGAGCTGAGGCGGTGCATCACTTGATCCCCATGACGACGTTGCGCATCGGCAGCACGGTGGTCGCGACGCGGTAGCGCCAGCACTGCCAGTCGGCGACGTCGGGCTCGACCGTGGCGCCGAACAGCAGCGGCTTGGCCTCGCTCGCGCTGCAGTTGCCGCTGGCGTCGGGCTTCTCGCGCTGCGGGCTGCGGCCGACCAGGCCGATGCGCACCGCGCGCACGCGGCCGATCGTCGCCGCATCCAGCGCCGCGAAGTCCACCCCTTCGGCGTCCTGCCAGCTCGCGACGGTGGTGCTGCCGGGCGTGCCGTCGGTGATGCCGTACTGCACGCGGAAGGCGAGCACGTTGCGGGCCAGCACGGCCGCGCCGCCTTCCATCGGCCGTTCCAGCGTGAGGTCGGTGCCGATCAGCCGGTAGCGGTGCCAGCGCATCTGGCCGAGCAGCGCGACGCGCGAGCGCTCCGGGTACACGACCGGTGTGCCGAACGCGACTTCGTTGTGCTCGCCGGCGGCGGCGAAGGTCAGGACCTGCGGCGCCTCGTCGGTGGACGGCGTGACCGCGGTCACCGTGCGCACCGTGCACGGGTCGCCGGCCACGGCCGGCGCGAGCAGCACCGCCTGCCCGGGCGCCACCGGCAGCAGCGACATCAACTCGGCGCTCGTGCCGTCGGAGGCGGCGTTCAGCAGCACGTGCGCACCGGAGTGGACCTGCGTGCCGTAGACGACGTCGAGCTGGTCGTTCGTGCCGGCGCGGGTGACCTGCAGCGGCGCGAACGGCACGCCGTCGGCGACCAGCGTGGTGTCGAGGCTCAGGTTCAGGCTGTCGCACATCAGCACGTTGTCGCCGAAGAAGCCGAGGCCGGCGAGGGCGGCGTCGTTGCGGATCTCGGAGATCAGGTTGACGTTGCCGGTGGCGACGCCGCCGGTGCCGATGCCCTGGCGCTGCGCGGCGGTGAAGACGATCGCGCTGCCGGCGGCGGCGAGGCCGACGAGCAGCGCGACGACGATGCCGATCATCAGCTCGACGATCGACAGGCCGCGCGCCGGGCCGTGCCGGCGCGCGCGGCGGGACGGGGCTTCAGGGGCGTACATCGCTTACCGCCACCAGCGAGTGGGTGTCCTGGGACTCGCGTCCGGTCCAGGTCAGGGTCACGGTCATGCGGCCGTCCACGCCGAGCGCGGCCTCCGCCGTGGGCGAACCGGGCAGCGTGGCCGTGGCGCGGTCGTGCCAGTCGTTGGCCTGGCCCTGCGCCACGACGCTGTTGCACACGCCGGCCTGCGGCAGCGTGTAGCAGGCGGCATTGGCGACGTCGACCAGCGCCAGGCTGAGCAGCTCCTCGGCAAACTGCATCGCGGTGGCGCGCGACTGCGTCTCGGTGGCCTGCGCCACCATGCGCGCCTGCAGCCGCGACATGCCGAGCAGCCCGAAGCTCAGGATCACGAGCGCGATCAGCCCGTCGATCAGGCCGAAGCCGCGACGGCGCGCGGTGCGGGGGACGTTCAGACGCATGAGTGTTGGTGGTTGCCGCAGAGTCGGGTGGCGCCGCCGGCGTCGATGCGCAGGCCCGGGCAGCGCAGGTCGGACGAGCAGGTGAAGCCCGGCAGACCCAGGTCGATCGCCGCGCTGCTGCCGAAGGGGGTGGGCCGGCCTTCGCTGCCGAAGTCCAGCGTCGCGGCGGCGGCGTTCACTTCGCCGGGCAGCGTGCGCTCGCGCAGCACCACGGGAGCGTTCGGGTCGGTGCGGTCGATGACCTGCACGGTCGCGCCGGCGGTCTCCAGCCGCACCGTCGTGTTGCGTTTGATCGCCTCGCTCTGTGCCGCCAGCGCCTCGGTCAGCAGCAGGTTGCCGGCCTCGCGCAGGCGCGAGTTGCGGATGTAGTCGCCGAAGAACGGCGCGGCGAAACCGAGCAGCAGCGCACCGATGGCGACCGCCACCATCATCTCGATCAGGGTCAGGCCGCGGGCCGCGCGGCGGCCACAGCGTCCGGCGTTCAGCTGTCGCATGTCTGGCCCCGGATGCTCCAGCAGTTGGTGCTCGGCGTGCCCTTCGGGTGCGCCGTCGTCCGGCGCACGCCCTGGTGATTGATCGTGTAGACGTAGCCGTCGACCTTGCCGCTGCCGGTGGCCGTGGCGGTGAAGCCCTGGCCTGCGTTGGACAACGCGCAGGTCACCGCGAATTCGGGTGCGGTGGTCGGCACCGCCACGGCGCAGTCGGCGCCGTTGGCGTAGTTGCCCACGTCCTGGTAGCGCTGCTCCATGCGCGTGTAGTACGCCCCCAGCGCGTCGAGCGCCGGCGGCACGCGCGCGCGCTGCACGTACGCGGTATAGGACGGCAGCGCGACCGCCGCCAGGATCGCGGCCACCGCGACCGCGACCATCAGCTCGATCAACGTGAAGCCGCGGCGCGGCGATAGGGCTGGCATGTCGGTCCTCGTGCTCGTGCTCGTGCTCGTGCGGCCGGACCCGGTCCGGCAGGCGGGGACGCGGCCGACAACGATGCCGGCGGCGACACGCCCGTATCGCTTATCGACCGCAGCCCGGAGGAGTTGAGTGCGCGGCGCGGCGCGCGCTTGCGAAGTGCAAGGCCGTTGTGACATCTGTGTGTAGTGGCAGGCCCGTGCCACCCGCGCCGCAGGCGCAGGCGGTCCCAACGGCAGTCATTGTCCGGAGCGGCCGATGCGGCGGCGAGCCGCCGGCCGCGCACAATTCGCCGCCGGCGCCGGCGGGGATGTAACGGGGCGCCAGCGGCGTCGGGCGGCCGTGACGCCCGTCACGGCCGGGCCGAGCGCGTCATAGGCCAGTGCGTTCGAAGAGATCGAAGCCGACGGCGGCTGACGGCGCGAAGCGCGCTGTTCGGCGTTCGACCGAGTGCAGTCCTTCGAGCGCTTGAACGCGGCGCACGGGGCCACCCCCGCGTCGGCTTTGCCTCAGCGGCCCCGAAGCGCCACGAAGCAAGCAGCCGCTACGAAGAGCCGCTTCGCGCCGCCAACAGTCGATGGCTTCTTGCCGTTTGAGTTCAGTTCGGTATCAGCTGTCGAAGAGCGTGGCCGGCGCGGCCGGCGGGGCCAGGCCGAGGTGGCGCCAGGCCGCGGTCGTGGCGACGCGGCCGCGCGGCGTGCGCTGCAGGTAGCCCTGCTGGATCAGGTACGGCTCGATCACGTCCTCGATCGTGCCGGGCTCCTCGCCGATCGCCGCGGCCACGTTCTCGAGCCCGACCGGGCCGCCGTCGAAGCGGTTGATGATCGCGTCGAGCAGCTTGCGGTCCATCAGGTCGAGGCCGAGCGGGTCGACGTCGAGCATC
>JAFLDG010000127.1 GCA_017302495.1 Burkholderiales bacterium | reverse complement strand
CTGGCTCAGCCTCGCGCTGGCGGCGCTGCTCGGGCTGCTGCTGTGGCGCGCTGCGGCCGGTCGCAGCCCGCTCGGAGCGGTCGCGGCCACTGCCGTGTTGACGGGGCTCGGCTGGTTCGGCGTGCAGTGGCTGCTGCCGGCGGCACGGGCCGGGCACGGCCCGTTCGACTTCGCCCAACTGCACCTGTTCAGCACCGTGTGCTACGGCCTGAAGACCTTGATCGTGCTGTGGCTGGCCTGGCGCGCGAGCGGCTCGGGCAGGGCCTGAGCCGGGGTTCAGTCCAGCGCCTGCTTCTTCCGGCTCACCGGCCGGGCCTTCGCGCGCTTGATCGATCCGCCCGCCGTCACGCGCTGGTTGCCGTAGACCGTGACCTTCTGGATCTGCGGACGCGGATGACCGCTCTTCGGAAACTTCAGGATCCTCACGACGCGCGGGGCGGCGCCGGCCGGCGCCGCCGCCTTGGCCACGGCCGGCCGGGGCCGCCAGAGCACCAGCAGCTTGCCGATGTGCTGGACCGCGGCGGCGCCCAGCCTTTCGGCCAGTTCGCGCAGGGCCGCTTCGCGCTGGTCGCGCTGGTCGCTGAACATGCGCAGCTTGATCAGGCCGTGGGCGGCCAGGGCGGCATCGGCCTCCTTCAGCACGCCCGCCGTCAAGCCGTCGGCGCCGATGCTCACGACCGGATCGAGGTGGTGGGCCTGGGCGCGGAGCGCCTTGCGTTGGGCCGGGGTCAGTGTCAGCGCCTGCATGGCGCCATTATCGGGGCCGCATGAGCAGCCGTCGCGGCAGCCGCAAGGTCAACCGGGCGTGGCTGCATGACCACGTCACCGACCCGTACGTGCGGCGGGCGCAGATCGACGGCTACCGCAGCCGCGCCGCGTACAAGCTGCGGGAGATCGACGAGACGCTCGGCCTGATCCGGCCCGGCCAGACCGTGGTCGACCTGGGCAGCGCCCCGGGCGCCTGGAGCCAGTACCTGCGGCGCCGCCTGGGCGCGGCGGGCGCAACCGACGGCCGGATCGTCGCCCTCGACCTGCTGCCGATGGCGCCGGTGGATGGGGTCGAATTCATCCAGGGCGACTTCCGCGACACCGCGGTCCTGGCGCAGCTGCAGGCACGGCTCGGCGGCGCCGCGGTCGACGTCGTCGTCTCGGACATGGCGCCGAACCTGTCCGGGGTGGCGCCGGCCGACGCGGCGCGCATGGCGCACCTGGCGGAACTGGCGGTGGATTTCGCGCTGGCGCACCTGAAACCGCAGGGCGTGCTGGTCTGCAAGGCCTTCCACGGCAGCGGCTACAGCCAGCTGGTGCGGCTGTTCAAGGACCACTTCCGGGTCGTCAAGCCGTTCAAGCCGAAGGCGTCGCGCGACCGATCGGCCGAAACCTTTGTCGTCGGGATCGGTCTGAAGCAGGCTTGAACGAGTCGACCCCGCATGCCGGATGCACGTCGCGGGCCGTCGTTCGAGAGTCGCGGCGAGCACTTTCACCCTCTTGTGTGCACTAGAATCAACCCTATATCCGTCCGTGCCGGGCGCCTAGGTGCAAGCTGGGGTCCGGTACGGTCGAGGCGGAATCAGGAGACTCGGTGAACAATCAGTGGTTCTCGAAGGTCGCTGTCTGGCTGGTGATCGCGCTCGTGCTGTTCACCGTGTTCAAGCAGTTCGACCGCGGAGCGATGCAGGGTGCGCAGATCGGCTACTCCGACTTTCTCGAGGAGGTTCGGGCCAAGCGCATCAAGTCGGTCACGCTCCAGGAAGGCAACGGCGGCACCGAGATCCTGGCGATCACGAACGACGACAAGCGGCTGCGCTCGACCGCCACCTACCTTGACCGCGGCCTGGTCGGCGACCTGATCAACAACGGCGTCAAGTTCGACGTCAAGCCGCGCGAGGAGCCCTCGCTGCTGATGAGCATCCTTGTCAGCTGGGGGCCGATGCTGCTGCTGATCGGCGTGTGGATCTACTTCATGCGCCAGATGCAGGGCGGCGGCAAGGGCGGCGCCTTCAGCTTCGGCAAGAGCAAGGCGCGCATGCTCGACGAGGCCAACAACTCGACCACCTTCGCCGATGTCGCCGGCTGCGACGAAGCGAAGGAAGAGGTCAAGGAGCTGGTCGACTTCCTGAAAGACCCGCAGAAGTTCCAGAAGCTCGGCGGCCGCATCCCGCGCGGCGTGCTGCTCGTGGGGCCCCCGGGCACCGGCAAGACGCTGCTGGCCAAGGCGATCGCCGGCGAGGCCAAGGTGCCGTTCTTCACGATTTCGGGCTCCGACTTCGTCGAGATGTTCGTCGGCGTCGGCGCGGCGCGCGTGCGCGACATGTTCGAGCAGGCGAAGAAGAGCGCGCCCTGCATCATCTTCATCGACGAGATCGACGCCGTCGGCCGGCACCGCGGCGCCGGCCTCGGCGGCGGCAACGACGAGCGCGAGCAGACGCTGAACCAGATGCTGGTCGAGATGGACGGCTTCGAGACCAATCTCGGCGTGATCGTGATGGCCGCGACCAACCGGCCCGACATCCTCGACCCGGCGCTGCTGCGGCCGGGCCGCTTCGACCGCCAGGTCTACGTCTCGCTGCCCGACGTTCGCGGCCGCGAGGCGATCCTCGGCGTGCACATGCGCAAGGTGCCGGTGGGGCAGGACATCCGCGCCGACCTGCTGGCGCGCGGCACGCCGGGCTTCTCGGGCGCCGACCTGGCGAACCTGGTCAACGAGGCGGCGCTCTTTGCCGCGCGGCGCAACGCGCGCGTGGTCGAGATGGCCGACTTCGAGAAGGCCAAGGACAAGATCATGATGGGCCCCGAGCGCAAGAGCATGGTCATGCCCGAGGAGGAGCGCAAGAACACCGCCTTCCACGAGGCCGGGCATGCGCTGGTCGCGCGGCTGCTGCCCAAGACCGACCCGGTGCACAAGGTGACGATCATTCCGCGCGGCCGGGCGCTGGGGGTGACGATGCAGCTGCCCGAGGCCGACCGCTACAGCCTCGACAAGTTGCGCATGCTGAGCACGATCTCGGTGCTCTTCGGCGGCCGCATCGCCGAGGAGGTGTTCATGAACCAGATGACCACCGGCGCCAGCAACGACTTCGAGCGCGCGACGCAGATCGCGCGCGACATGGTGATGCGCTACGGCATGACCGACGAGCTGGGCCCGATGGTCTACGCCGAGAACGAGGGTGAGGTCTTCCTCGGCCGATCGGTCACGAAGACGACCCACATGTCCGAGGAGACGATGCGCAAGGTCGATCAGCAGATCCGGCGCATCATCGACGAGCAGTACGCGGTCGCGCGCAAGCTGATCGAGGATCACGCCGACAAGATGCATGCGATGGCGACGGCGCTGCTCGAGTGGGAGACGATCGACAGCGACCAGATCGACGACATCATGGCCGGCCGGCCGCCGCGGCCGCCGAAGGACTGGTCGCCCAGCGCATCGCGCGCGGCGGAGCCGCCCGCACCGCCGGTCAATCCGGACGGCGCGCACGTCACCGCCTGAGCGCCACCGGGGCCGGCCTTGCCGGCCGCGCCCCGCGGGGATACCAGCCAAGCGGCGCAGCCGCCCTTGCGCATGCGCCGGCCGATCGGCCGATGCCGCGCTGCGCGGGGCCCGGGCCCCGCGTTCCCGTTTATGGATGCGACAATCTGCACGGTCAGCCGTGACACTTCGGGACTGCGGCACCGGCATCGGCCAGGATACGACCATGAGCAGACGTTACTTCGGCACCGACGGCATCCGCGGCACGGTCGGCACGCCGCCGATCACGCCCGACTTCATGCTGCGCCTGGGCCATGCGGTCGGACGCGTGCTCAAGCGTGGGCACGAACGGCCGACCGTGCTGATCGGCAAGGACACCCGTCTGTCGGGCTACATGATCGAGTCGTCGCTCGAGGCCGGCTTTGCCTCCGCCGGGGTCGACGTGCTGCTGACCGGGCCTTTGCCGACGCCGGGCGTCGCGTACCTGACGCGCGCGCTGCGGCTCGACCTGGGCGTCGTGATCTCGGCCTCGCACAACCCCTTCGACGACAACGGCATCAAGTTCTTCTCGGCCGACGGCGCGAAGCTGCCGGACGAGTGGGAGCTGGCGGTCGAGCGCGCGCTCGAGGAGCCGCCGCAGTGGGTGCACGCCGCGGCGCTGGGCAAGGCGCGCCGGATCGACGATGCGCGCGGCCGCTACATCGAGTTCTGCAAGAGCACGGTGCCGCACTCGTTGTCGCTGCGCGGGCTGAAGATCGTCGTCGACGCCGCGCACGGCGCCGCCTACCACGTCGCGCCGGACGTGTTTCACGAACTCGGCGCGCAGGTGATCTCGATCGGGTGCAGCCCGGACGGCACGAACATCAACGATGGCGTCGGCGCGACCGCGCCACGGGCCCTGGTGGAGGCGGTGCGCGAGCATCGGGCCGACTACGGCATCGCACTCGACGGCGATGCCGACCGCCTGCAGATGGTGGACGGCGCCGGGCGCCTCTACAACGGCGACGAGTTGCTGTTCGTGATCGTCGCGGACCGGCTCGCGCAGCACCGGCCGGTGCCGGGCGTGGTCGGCACGCTGATGACGAACATGGCGGTGGAGCTGGCGCTGCGCCGGCGCGACGTGCCGCTGGTGCGGGCGAAGGTCGGCGACCGGTACGTGCTCGAGGAACTGGCTGCACGCGGCTGGCAGCTCGGCGGCGAAGGCTCCGGCCACCTGCTGGTGCTGGATCGGCACACGACCGGCGACGGCATCGTCAGTGCCCTGCAGGTCATGCAGGCGCTCAAGCGCGGCAACCGGAGTCTGGCGGAGTTGCTGCAGGAGGTCGTGCTCTTCCCGCAGGCTTTGGTCAACGTCCGCCTGGCTGAGGGGGTGGACTGGCGCGCCAGTCCGGCGCTGGCAGCGGCCCAGCAGGCGGTCGACGCGGAGCTCGGCGAGTCGGGGCGGGTACTGATCCGGGCCTCCGGCACCGAACCGGTGCTGCGGGTGATGGTCGAGGCGCGCGACCTCGAACAGTCACGGGCCTGCGCCGAGCGCATCGCCGCGACCCTGCGCGGCTGACTGCCGCGGCGGACGCGCGCCGTCATCGAGCCGTCGCGGCGCCGTCACGGAACTGTCATCCCGACTTCGTACAGTCCTTTCGATCCCGTCACGCTCGAAAGGAGTTGCCATGAAGCGAAAGATCGTCTGGAGCGCGGTTGCGCTCGCCGCCGCGCTGCCGGGGCTCGCCGCCGCGCAGGTCGTGAAGATCGACGGCTCGTCGACCGTCTACCCGATCACCGAAGGGGTGGCCGAAGACTTCCAGAAGCTGAAGAAGGGGGCGGTCAAGGTCACCGTCGGCATCAGCGGCACCGGCGGCGGCTTCAAGAAGTTCTGCCGCGGCGAGACCGACATCTCCAACGCCTCGCGCCCGATCCTGCAGAAGGAGATGGACGACTGCAAGGCGGCCGGCGTCGAATACATCGAGCTGCCGGTGGCGTTCGACGCGCTGACCGTGGTCGTGAACCCGAAGAACCAGTGGCTCAAGCAGGCCACCGTCGAGGAACTGAAGAAGCTCTGGGAGCCGGCCGCGCAGGGCAAGGTCACGCGCTGGAACCAGGTCAACCCGAGCTGGCCCGACGCGCCGATCAAGCTGTTCGGCGCGGGCGCGGACTCCGGCACCTTCGACTACTTCACCGAGGCGGTCGTCGGCAAGAGCAAGTCCAGCCGCGGCGACTTCACCGCCTCCGAGGACGATAACGTGCTCGTGCAGGGCGTGTCGCAGGACGTGAACGCGCTCGGCTTCTTCGGCTACGCCTACTACGCCGAGAACCAGAACCGGCTCAAGGCCGTGCCGATCGTCGACAAGCCGGGCGGCGCGGCGGTCGCCCCGAGCGAAGCGACGGTGCTGAACGGCACCTACCAGCCGCTGTCGCGGCCGATCTTCATCTACGTGAACACCAAGTCGCTGGCCAAGCCGGAGGTCAAGGAGTTCACCGAGTACATGCTGAAGAACGCGCCGACGATCGCCAAGGAAGTCAAGTACGTCCCGCTGCCGGCCCAGGCCTACACGATCGGCCAGGACCACGTGAACAAGATGAAGAAGGGCACGGTGTTCGGCGGCAAGAGCGAGGTCGGCGTGCGCATCGAGGACCTGCTCGCGCGCGAAGCCAAGCTCTGAGCGCACGTTCGACCGCGCGTCACGTACCGAGCGCGGCCCCGCGGCCGGCCGCGAGGCCGCCGCGCGCAGCTTCCGGCCAGGGGTTCCTAGAATGGCGAGCACCACCACGCAATCACGAGGCAGAGCCGTGGCCGACGTCCCGTTGACCGGCGAGGCGCGCCTGCAGAAACTGGCGCGCAGCAAGGCGGCCCGGCAGCGGCGCGAGAAGGCGATCGAGGCCGTGCTGCTGTTCGCGGCCTGCGTGTCGGTGTTCACCACGGTGGGCATCGTCTACATCCTGGTGAAGGAGTCGGTCGTCTTCTTCACGCACGTGCCGGTCTGGGACTTCCTGACCGACACCCAGTGGACGCCGCTGTTCGACGATGCGCACTTCGGCATCATGGTCCTGCTGGCCGGCACGGTCAGCAGTTCGGTGGTGGCGCTGTGCGTGGCCGTGCCGCTGGGCACGATCATCGCGATCTACCTGTCCGAGTTCGCCGGCCACAAGACGCGCGAGACGCTGAAGCCGGTGCTCGAGCTGCTGTCGGGCGTGCCGACGATCATCTACGGCTACTTCGCGCTGCTGTTCGTCACGCCGCTGCTGCAGAAGCTCTTTCCCGAGCTGCCCGGTTTCAACATCCTGTCGGCCGGGCTGGTGATGGGGATCATGATCATTCCGTACGTGGCGTCGCTGTCCGAGGACGCGATGCGCGCGGTGCCGATGGGCCTGCGCGAGGGTTCGTACGCGATGGGCGCGACGCGCTACCAGACCGCGGTCAAGGTGGTGGTGCCGGCAGCGCTGTCGGGCATCGCGTCGGCCTACATTCTCGGCATCTCGCGCGCGGTCGGCGAGACGATGATCCTGGCCGTGGCCGCGGGCATGCAGCCGAACCTGACGCTGAACCCGATGGAGCCGGCAGCGACGATCACGAGCTACATCGTGCAGGTGGCGCTCGGCGATCTGCCGCACGGCTCGATCGGCTACCAGACGATCTTCGCCGCCGGCCTGATGCTGCTGCTGCTGACGCTGCTGTTCAACATGCTCGGCTACTGGGTGCGCCGGCGTTACCGGGAGGCGTACTGACATGCAGGCTCCGACGACGAGTGCGGCCGCGGCCGCGACGAAGACCGACGCGATCCGCGCGCTGATCCGCAAGCACAAGCGCTGGGACCGGCTGTTCGCGCTGCTCGGCCTGCTGGCGATGATGGTCGGCGTGCTGACCCTGGTCGCGCTCTTCACCGAGATGGTGATCGACGGGCTGCCGCGGCTGAACGCGGACTTCTTCACCAGCTTCCCGTCGCGGCGCGCGGGGCAGGCCGGCATCCTGTCGGCCTGGGTCGGTTCGATCCTGGTCATGGTCGTCACCGCGCTGTTCGCGGTGCCGGTCGGCATCGCCGGCGCGATCTACCTCGAGGAATACGCGAAGAAGAACTGGCTGACCGACGTCATCGAGATCAACATCAGCAATCTCGCCGGGGTGCCGTCGATCGTCTACGGCCTGCTCGCGCTCGGGCTGTTCGTCTACACCTTCGGCTTCGGCCAGAGCATCCTGTCGGCCGGCCTCACGCTGGCGCTGCTGATCCTGCCGATCGTCATCGTCGCCACCCGCGAGGCGCTGCGCTCGATCCCGCGCCACATCCGCGAGGCCGCCTACGGCTGCGGCGCGTCGCAATGGCAGGTGGTCAGCCACCACCTGTTGCCCTACGGCATGCCGGGCATCCTGACCGGCGTGATCATCGGCCTGTCGCGCGCGATCGGCGAAACCGCGCCCATCATCACGATCGGCGCGCTGACCTTCATCGCCTTCCTGCCGCCGGTGCCGTTCACCGGCGATCCGCCGGCGGGGTTGTTCGCCTGGCTGTTCTCGCCGTTCACCGTGATGCCGATCCAGATCTTCAACTGGACCTCGCGCCCCGACCCCGCCTTCCACCAGAACGCCGCCGCCGCGAGCCTGGTGCTGGTGGTGATGACGCTCGGCATGAACGGCCTGGCGATCTGGCTGCGCTACCGCCTGCGCAAGAACATCAAGTGGTGAGCCGCCGGCGCCACGTCCACCGACCGGAATCCGCACCATGCCTTCGACGATCACCCTGCCCGAGAATCCGCCGCCGCTGAAGGCGCAGAGCAAGAACCTCGATTTCTACTACGGCGACTTCAAGGCGCTGCGCGGCGTCTCGGTGCCGGTGTACGAGCACCGGGTGACCGCGCTGATCGGCCCGTCGGGCTGCGGCAAGAGCACCTTCCTGCGCTGCTTCAACCGGATGCACGACCTGTACCCGGGCAACCGCTACGACGGCGAGATCTCGCTGCTGCCCGACGCGATCAACGTGCTCGCGCCGCAGGTCGACGCGATCGAGGTGCGGATGCGCATCTCGATGGTGTTCCAGAAGCCGAACCCGTTCCCGAAGTCGATCTTCGAGAACGTCGCCTACGGCCTGCGCGTGCGCAACGAGCGCTCGCGCAGCTACATCGAGGACAAGGTCGAGGCGGCGCTGAAGGGTGCCGCGCTGTGGGAGGAGGTGCGTGACCGGCTGCAGGAAGGCGGCGCCAACCTCTCCGGCGGCCAGCAGCAGCGGCTGTGCATCGCGCGCGCGCTGGCCACCGACCCGGAGATCATCCTGTTCGACGAGCCGACCTCGGCGCTGGACCCGATCGCCACCGGCGCGATCGAGGAGCTGATCGGCGAACTGAAGCACAAGGTGACGATCCTGATCGTCACCCACAACATGCAGCAGGCGGCGCGCGTGTCGGACTACACCGCCTACATGTACCTCGGCGAACTGGTCGAGTACGGCGAGACCAAGGACATCTTCATGAAACCGAAGTGCCGGGAGACCGAGGACTACATCACCGGTCGCTTCGGCTGACGCCGCCGCCGGTCGGCGGCGCCCGCGGCGTCGCGGCCGGCCGCCGTCCGCACGGCGCCCGACAATACGGCCCCGTCCTCAGCGGTGCGGTGCAAGGGGCGGTGGCGGCATCGGCCGCAGCCTTCTCAGGGAACGAACGATGAGCGACAAACACCTCTCCACCCAGTTCGACGCCGAACTCGCGTCGCTGTCGACCCAGGTGCTCGAGATGGGCGGTCTGGTCGAGAGCCAGTTCGGGCAGGCGATGTACGCGCTCGAGAACTTCAGCGGCGAGACCGCGACCCAGGTGCTGGCGCAGGAGGAGCGCGTCAACCAGATGGAGGTGCAGATCGACCGCGACCTGTGGAGCGTGATCGCGCGGCGCCAGCCGACCGCGCGCGACCTGCGGCTGCTGATCGCGGTGAGCAAGGCGATCGCGAACCTCGAGCGCGGCGGCGACGAGGCGGCGCGCATCGCGCGCACCGTGCAGCGGCTGATCCACAACGGCGTCTCGACCCGGTTGCGCCAGCCGGTGGCGGATCTGCAGTTCGAGGCCAACCTCGCGCTCGCGCAACTGCGCAAGGCGCTCGACGCCTTCGCCCGCCTGGACACGGTGCGCGCGGTCGAGGTGCTGAAGCAGGACGACCAGATCGACCAGGAGTTCGACGGCCTGCTGCGCAAGCTGATCACCTACATGATGGAGGATCCGCGCACGATCTCGTCGAGCATCGACCTGGTCTTCGTCGCGAAGGCGATCGAGCGCATCGGCGACCACGCGAAGAACCTGGCCGAGGCCGTGATCTACGTCGTCAAGGGCGAGGACGTGCGCCACAACCCGGTGGCGACGGTCGAGTCGATCGTCCGTTAGACGCGAGGAGCGCATGGCAAGGATCCTGGTCGTCGAGGACGAATCGGCGATCGCCGAACTGGTGGCCATCAACCTGCGCCACGCCGGCCACGACGTGACGATCGCCGGCGACGGCGAGCAGGCGCAGCGCGCGATCGATGCGGTGCTGCCGGACTTGGTCGTGCTCGACTGGATGCTGCCCGGCGCGGGCGGGCCGGCGCTGCTGCGCCAGTGGCGCCAGGCGGCGCGCACGCGCAGCCTGCCGGTGATCATGCTGACCGCGCGTGCCGACGAGACCGACAAGGTGGCCGGGCTCGACGCCGGCGCCGACGACTACCTCGCCAAGCCGTTCTCGACCAACGAGCTGATGGCCCGCATCCGTGCACTGCTGCGGCGCCGGGCGCCGGAGGCGCTGGACGCCGTCGTGCAGGTCGGCGAACTGCGGCTCGATCCGGCGACGCACCGCGTGACGCGTTATGCCGATGGCGTCGAGCAGGCGCTGCGGCTGGGCCCGACCGAGTTCCGGCTGCTGCACTTCCTGATGACCCATCCCGAGCGCGTGCACAGCCGCTCGCAGCTGCTCGACCGCGTCTGGGGCGACCATGTCTTCATCGAGGACCGCACGGTCGACGTGCACGTCAAGCGGCTGCGCGACGCGCTCGCGCCGGCCGGCTGCGCGCAGCTGATCGAGACCGTCCGCGGCGTCGGCTACCGGATGAGCGCGCGGGCGCTGACCCCCTCGGGCTGATGGCGGTTCCGGCGGTGGCAGGCGGCCGCGATCGATCGTCTCCACGCGGCGGCCGCAGGGGACGGTGCCGTGGGTGACCGCGCGCGGCGCGCGCTTCGGGCCGGCGCCGCGCTGGCCGGCAGTGCGCTCGCGGGCTGGTTCGTCGGCCGCTGGCTGGGTGGGCCGCTGGTCGGTGTCCTGCTCGCGGCGTGCCTGTTGCTGGGCACGACGACGAAGGCCTTCCCGTGGTTTCGCGTTACGCGACGCATGCGCGTTTTCGCTCGACGGTCATCAAGTTCAGCCAGCGCATCGGCGAGCAAATGGCGATCATGGAGCAGGCCTGGGGC
>JAFLDG010000126.1 GCA_017302495.1 Burkholderiales bacterium | reverse complement strand
CAGTTAAACTTTTCTGTCTTGGGAGGCGGAAACCCGTACGGCGCGGACCGCGGGCCGACACCGGCCGGCCGCTCGTCGGCCAGCGGCGTCAGGTCCATCATGCCCGAGACCCGCTCGACCCAGTCCGACAGTGCGGGTGCGGTCGGCAGGCGTGGTTCCACGCCGCGCGACAGGCGCAGCATCGACGACGCGCCGGCGCTGACCCGGGCCGCGGCCGGGCGCAGGCGCTTGGTGGTGGACGGGGTCCCCGACGACAGGTGGTGCATCTGGCGGCTCTCTTTCGTTGGTTCTGGCGGCGGCACGGTCGCGGCCCCCGCCTGCGGGGTTTCGGCTGCAGCATTCGTGCCATGAGAACGCCTTCACGCCGGCGGCCGCGGCGCGTGCAACCGGTCACGCCGCGGGCCGCGCCGGGTGTCGCAATCCGTCAGCCGGCGGGCGCCGGCGGCAACAGCGGTGACCAAATCGGTCAGCCCCTCGCCGGCCCGCGCGGGGCGTCTCAGGCCGGCACGTAGCCGCGCGGGATCGCGGCGAGCAGCCGGCGTGTGTAATCCTGCGTCGGCGCGGCGAGCAGGCGCTCGGCGTCGGCGCGTTCGACGACCTCGCCGTCCTTCATCACCAGCACCTCGTCGCTGATGAAGCGCACCACGCCGAGGTCGTGGCTGATGAAGACGTAGGCCAGGCCGAACTCGTCCTGCAGATCCTTCAGCAGGTTCAGCACCTGCGCCTGCACCGACACGTCCAGCGCCGACACCGCCTCGTCCAGCACCAGCACCTCGGGCTGCAGCGTCAGGCAGCGCGCGATCGCGATGCGCTGGCGCTGGCCGCCGGAGAACTCGTGCGGATAGCGGCCGAACGCCGCGTCGTCGAGCCCGACCTTGGCCAGCAGCGTGCGCGCGCGCTGCTCGCGCTCGGGCCTGCCGCTGCCGATGCCGTGGATCGTCATCGGCTCGAGCAGGGTCTGCCCGACCGTGAAGCGCGGGTTCAGGCTCGCATAGGGGTTCTGGAACACGATCTGGATCCGCCGGCGCATCGCCTGGCGCTCGGCGTCGGGCAGCGTCAGCAGGTCGCGGCCGTCGAAGATCACCGCGCCCGATGTCGGCTCGTGCAGCCGCAGCAGCGTGAGCCCCATCGTCGTCTTGCCCGAGCCGCTCTCGCCGACGACGCCGAGCGTGTGGCCGCGCCGCAGCTGGAAGCTCACGTCGCGCACCGCGCGGAACTCGCGCCGCGCGAACAAGCCCTGGCGCAGCGTGAAAGACTTGCACAACCCGCGCACCTCGAGCACCACCGGCGCGGCCGGATCCTTCGCGCGCGCCGCGGCCGCTGCCGGGGCGGCGCCGGCGATCGCCTCGTCGATCACCGCCAGCCGCGCCGGCGGCCGCTGCTGCAGGCTCGGCCGGCAGGCCAGCAGCGCCTGGGTGTAGCGGTCCTGCGGCGCGCCGAAGATCTGCGCGACCGGCCCCGACTCGCGCACCCGGCCGTGGCGCATCACCACCACCCGGTCGGCGATCTCGCCGACCACGCCGAGGTCGTGGCTGATGAACAGCACGCTCATCCGGTGCCGCCGGCGCAGCGCGGCCAGCAGCTCGAGGATCTGGCGCTGGATCGTCACGTCGAGCGCGGTCGTCGGCTCGTCGGCGATCAGCAGCTTCGGCTCGCAGGCCAGCGCCATCGCGATCATCACCCGCTGCTGCTGGCCGCCCGACAGCTCGTGCGGATAGGCGGCCAGGCGCCGCTTCGGCTCGGGCAGGCCGACCTCGGCGAGAAGCGCCTCGGCGCGGGCGATCGCTTCGCGCCGCCCCAGCCCCAGGTGCAGCCGCAGCGGCTCGGCGAGCTGGCGGCCGATCGTGAACACCGGGTTCAGCGAGCTCATCGGGTCCTGGAAGACGCAGGCCACCTCGCGCCCGCGCAGCGCGCGCAGCGCCTGCGGCGGGGCCTGCAGCAGGTCCCGTCCCTGCCACAGGATGCGGCCGCTGCGCTCGGCGTTGTCGGGCAGCAGGTTCGGGATCGACATCGCGGTCACGCTCTTGCCCGAGCCCGATTCGCCGACCAGCGCCACGGTCTCGTTCTCGGCGATGTCGAAGCTGACGCCGCGGCCGTCGCGGCCGACCGCCTCGACCCGTTGCACGACGCCTTGCTCGGTGCCGATGCGGAAGGCGACGCGCAGGTCCTGCACGCTGAGCAGCGGCCCGGCAGCGGGCGCCGGCGCGGTCGGCGGGGCGCCGGTCATTCCAGCCCCCGCAACTTGGGGTCGAGCGCGTCGCGCAGCGCGTCGGTCAGCAGCGAGAACGCGGTCACGAAGACGGCCATGAACAGCGTCGCCGCGGCCAGCTGCCACCAGTGGCCGAGGATCAGCTCGCTCTGCGCCTCGGCCAGCATCGTGCCCCAGCTGACCTGGTCCACCGGCACGCCCAGGCCGAGGTAGGACAGGATCACCTCGGCCTTGATGAAGCCCACCGCCAGGATCGACAGCTGCACCAGGATCACGTGGCCGATGTTCGGCAGGATGTGGTGGAACATCCGGCTGCCGGCGCTGGCGCCGATCGCCTGCGCCGCGCGCACGTAGTCGCGCTGCGCGTGCTTCAGGTACTCGGCGCGCACCAGCCGGTAGACGCCGGTCCAGCCGGTCAGGCCCAGGATCAGCACCACCGTGCCGATGCCGCGGCCGAACACCGCCGCGAACGCGAAGATCAGCAGGATGCCCGGGATCGACGTGAACACGTTGTACAGCCACTCGAGCGCGTCGCCGACCCGGCCGCCGACGAAGCCGGCGAAGGCGCCGAGCACCGTGCCGATCGCGGTTGCCACCACCGCGGCGAGCACGCCGACGAAGACCGAGACCTCGGTGCCCTTGATCGCCTTGGCCAGCACGTCGCGGCCGAGGCGGTCGCCGCCGAAGGGCAGCGTCTGCAGCTTCTCGATCTCGACCGTGCGGTACTGGCCGACGCGCGCGTCCCACTCGGCATAGCGCGGCGCCAGCGGGTCGATGTCGGACAGGTCGACGTTCGGGCCCTTCGGCGACTCGATCGCGCCGGCGCTCTCCGCGGGCCGCGGCCCGACGAAGGTCGGCGGCGCATTCGGCACGCCGACCTCGCGCTGCCACTGGCCGGCGACCAGGCCGGTCGCGGAGGCCACGATGAGCAACAGGAAGGCGAGCACGATCGCGCCGCTGACCATGCCGACGCGGTCGGCGCGCAGCCGGCGCCAGGCCGCCTGCCAGAAGCCTTCGGAGCGCGTGGGCGCCAGCCGCGGCGCGTCGAGGACCGCGCTCACTTGAGAACCACCCGCGGGTCCACCAGCTTGTACAGCAGGTCGGTGCCGAGGTTGATCAGCATCGTCAGCACCGCCAGGTAGACGGTGACCGCCTGGATGACCGGGTAGTCGCTGCGGTTCACCGCGAGCAGCACCTCGCGGCCGAGCCCCGGGATCGAGAAGAACACCTCGATCAGGAACGAGCCGACGAAGATGCCCGGCAGCGCGAGCCCGATGTTGGTCAGGATCGGGATCAGCGCGTTGCGCAGCACGTGCGAGAACAACACCGTGCCTTCGGGCAGGCCCTTCGCGCGCGCGGTGCGCACGTAGTCGTGGCCGAGTTCGTCGAGCAGGAAGCTGCGGTACAGCCGCGTCTGCGGCGCGATGCCCACCAGCACCGCCAGCAGCACCGGCAGCGGCGCGTAGACGAGCAGGTTGGTCAGCAGCGAATCGCTCCAGCCCTGCACCGGGAACCAGCCGAGCTGGAAGCCGAAGACGTACTGGCCGACGATGATGTAGACGAGGAAGCTGATCGACAGCGCGACGGTGGTGATCACCATGATCGTGCGGTCGGCCAGCGAACCGCGGCGCACCGCGACCCACATCGCGATCGGCAGCGCGACCAGCGTGTCGAGGATCAGGATCGGCACCATCACCGTCAGCGTGGCCGGCAGCCTCGTCGCGAACAGGTTCGCCACCGATTCGTTCGTGGCCCAGCTCTTGCCCCAGTCGAAGCTCGCGATCTGCTGGACGAAGATCCCGAGCTGCACCCACCACGGTTCGTTCAGGCCGAGCTGCTCGCGGATCGCCTGGATCTGTTCCGGCGACGCGTTCAGCCCGCCGAGGATCTCGGCCGGGTCGCCGCCGAAGAACTTGAACAGCACGAACACCAGCAGCACCACGCCGGCCAGCGTCGGGACCATCTGCCAAAGGCGCCGGAGCAGGTAGGCGAGCATCGATCGGGGGACGATCCTGGGTCGGCCGCCAGGGGCGGCGATTCGGGTGGCGCGAGTGTAGGGGTCGGTCCGGCGCCGGCCGGCCCGGGGTTTCCCGTTTCGCCCGGTCCTCCGGGTATGCCCTCGACCGCGGGACGCGGGTGTAGCCGATGCGGGCGCCTAGACTTCGGGGCTCCTGCCGCGCCGCCTCGCCCCGATGATCCGCCGCACCGCCGTCCTGCTGGCGCTGCTCGCGCCGCTGTTCACGGCGGCGGCGCCGCCCGCGGCATCGCCGGGCGGGGCCGCTGCGAAGAAGACGCTGCGCCTGAGCTTCGCCGGCGCCGAGAACGGCTTCGATCCGGCGCAGATCTCCGACACCGTCTCGGCGGCCCTGGTCGGCAGCCTGTTCGAGGCGCCGCTCAGCTACGACGTCCTCGCCCGGCCGGTCAAGCTCGTGCCGCAGGCCGCGGTCGCGCTGCCCGAGGTCGACGCCGACCACACCCGGTTCGTCTTCCGCATCCGCCCCGGCAATTTCTTCCCCGACGACCCGGCGTTCAAGGGTGCGAAGCGCGAGCTGGTGGCCGAGGACTTCGTCTATTCGGTCAAGCGCTACTACGACCCGGCGGTGCGCAGCCCGACGCTGTTCCACTACGAGAACGCCGGGCTGCTGGGCCTGAGCGAGCTGCGCCGGAAGGCCATCGCCGACAAGACGCCGTTCCCCTACGACACGCCGGTCGACGGCATCCGCGCGCTCGACCGCTACACCTTCGAAGTGCGCACCTCGCGCCCGGCGCCGCGGCTGCCCTACGTGTTCGCCAGCCCGGCGCTGGCCGGCGCGCTGGCGCGCGAGGTGGTCGAGGCCAACGCCGGCAAGACGATGGAACATCCGGTGGGCACGGGGCCGTTCCGCCTGGCGCAGTGGACCCGGGCGTCGCGGATCGTGCTCGATCGCAATCCGAATCACCAAGGGGTGTTCGAGGCCGAGCCGGCGCCGGACGACCGCGCCGGGCAGGCCATCGCCGCCAAGCTGCGCGGGCGCCCGTTGCCGATGCTCGACCGGGTCGAGATCGCGGTCATCGAAGAGGCGCAGCCGCGCTGGCTCGCCTTCCTGCGCGGCGACCTCGACGTGGTCGCGGTGCCCGACGAGTTCATCGACGTCGCCGCCCCGAACCGCCGGCTCGCGCCGAACCTGGCCAAGCAGGGCATGCAGCTGGTCGAGGCGGTGCTGCCGGTCACGATCTACAGCTACTTCGCGATGGAGAACCCGGTGGTCGGCGGCACCACGCCCGACAAGGTGGCGCTGCGGCGGGCGATCGCGCTGGCCTACGACACGCCGCGCGAGATCGCGCTGGTGCGCAAGGGCCGGCCGATCCCGGCGCAGTCGATCGTGCCGCCGGGTGTCAGCGGCTTCGACCCGACGCTGAAGACCGAGGCCAGCGACCACGACCCGGCGCGCGCGCGTGCGCTGCTCGACCTCTACGGCTACGCCGACCGCGACGGCGACGGCTGGCGCGAGAAACCCGACGGCACGCCGCTGGTGCTCGAGTACACCGTGCAGCCGGGCCAGCTCGAGCGGCAGCTGCAGAGCCTGTGGCTGAAGTCGATGAAGGACGTCGGCCTGCGCATCGAGTTCAAGGTCGGCACCTGGCAGGAAAACATCAAGGCCAGCCGTGCCGGCAAGCTGATGATGTGGGGCACCGGCTGGGCCGCGGCGCTGCCCGACGGCGGTTACTTCCTCGACGTGCTGTACGGGCCGAACAAGGGCATGAGCAACCATTCCCGCTTCGCGTTGCCGGCCTTCGACGCGATCTACGAGCAGCAGCGCAAGCTGCCCGACGGGCCCGAGCGCGACGCGCTGATCGCGCAGGCGCTGCGGCTGTCGATCGCCTACATGCCGATCAAGCCGCACGTGCACAACGTGGCGGCGTGGATCACCCAGCCCGGCGTGGTCGGCTACCGGCCGCACCCGTTCGTCCGCGACACCTGGCGCTACGTCGACCTCGAGCCGGCGGCGGGCCACTGATGGCGCCGCGACCGCTGCTCCGGCTGCTGGGCGCGCTGCTGCTGGCCACGGTGCTGGCCGGCGCCGCGGCAGCCCAGGACAAGGTGCTGCGCTACGCGTTCCCGATCGCCGAGACCAACTTCGACCCGGCGCAGATCAGCGACCTGTACTCGCGCACGATCGCCGGCGCGATCTTCGAAGCGCCGCTGGAGTTCGAGTACCTGGCCCGGCCCGCGCGCCTGCGGCCGAACACGGCCGCCGCGATGCCCGAGGTGAGCGAAGACTTCCGCCGCTTCACGATCCGCATCCGGCCGGGCATCCTCTTCGCCGACGACCCGGCCTTCGGCGGCAAGCCGCGCGAGCTGACGGCGGCCGACTACGTCTATTCGATCAAGCGCCATTTCGACCCGCGCTGGAAGAGCCCGAACTACACGCCGTTCGCGGACGTCGGCGTGCTCGGCCTGATGGAGCTGCGCCAGCGGGCGCTCGCCGGGAAGAAGCCCTTCGACTACGACACCGAGGTCGCCGGCCTGCGCGCGCTCGACCGCTACACCTTCGAGTTCCGGCTGGCCCGGCCGGCGCCGAACTTTCTGAACAACCTGGCGCTGGCCTCGATCAACGGCGCGGTCGCGCGCGAGGTGGTCGAGCGCTACGGCGACAAGGTCGGCGAGCACCCGGTGGGCACGGGGGCCTTTCGCCTGGCGCAGTGGAAGCGCAGCTCGCGCATCGTGCTGGAACGCAACCCCGGCTACCGCGAGGTGCGCTACGACGAGAACCCGCCGGCCGACGATGCGCACCTGCAGGCGATCGCCGCCAGGTTCCGCGGCCGCAAGCTGCCGATGATCGACCGGGTCGAGGTGTCGATCATCGAGGAGCAGCAGCCGCGCTGGCTGGCCTTCCTCAACGCCGAGCAGGACCTGCTCGAGAACGTGCCGGCCGAGTTCGTCAACCTCGCCGCGCCGAACGGCCGGCTCGCCCCGAACCTGGCCAAGCGCGGCATCGGCATGCACCGCTACGCCCGCTCCGACATCGCCGTCACCTACTTCGGCATGGAGCACCCGGTCGTGGGCGGCTACACGCCGGAGAAGGTGGCGCTGCGGCGCGCGATCGCGCTCGCGGTCGACGTCGAGCGCGAGATCCGCCTCGTGCGTCGCGGCCAGGCGGTGCCGGCGCAGTCGATCGTCGGCCCCTACACCAGCGGCTACGACGCGGGCTTCAAGAGCGAGATGAGCGAGTACAACCCGGCCAAGGCGAAGGCGCTGCTCGACCTGCACGGCTACGTCGACCGCGACGGCGACGGCTGGCGCGAGCGGCCCGACGGCTCGCCGCTGGTGCTCGAATACGCGACCCAGCCCGACCAGCAGTCGCGCCAGCTGAGCGAGCTTTGGCAGCGCAACATGCAGGCGATCGGCCTGCGCATCGAGTTCAGGCCGGCCAAGTGGCCCGAGAACCTGAAGGCCAGCCGCGCCGGCAAACTGATGATGTGGGGGGTGGGCTGGACCTCGGCCGACCCCGACGGCCTTTCGAACTACATGATCCTCGGCTACGGGCCGGACAAGGGCAAGAACAACGTGGCGCGCTTCGACCTGCCGGCATTCGACGCGCTCTACGAGCGCGCGAGCGCGCTGCCCGACGGCCCCGAGCGCGACGCGCTGATGGCCGACGCGAAGCGGCTGCTGATCGCCTACATGCCCTACAAGGTGCACGTGCACCGCATCTGGACCGACCTGTGGCACCCCTGGGTGCAGGGCTACTACCGCATCCCCTTCGCCGGGCTGTTCTGGAAGTACATCGACATCGACCCGGCCGGCGCCAACCGCGGCGCGCGATGAAACGGCTCGCGCTGCGCGGGCTGCTGCACGCCGCGCTGGCGCTGCTGCCGCTGCCGGCGGCCGCGCCGCCGGCCGCGGCGGCTGCGCCGAAGGTGCTGCACACCTACTTCACCACCGCCGAGACCGGCTTCGACCCGGCGCGCGTCACCGACATCTATTCGCGCACCGTCACCGCGCACATCTTCGAAGGCCTGTACGGCTACGACCCGCTGGCGCGGCCGGCGAAGATCGTGCCGCTCACCGCCGCCGGGGCGCCCGAGGTGTCGGCGGACTTCCGCGTCTGGACCGTGCGCCTGCGCCCCGGCATCTTCTTCGCCGCGGATCCGGCGTTCAGGGGCCGGCCGCGCGAGCTGGTGGCCGACGACTACGTCTACGCCTTCAAGCGCTTCGCCGATCCGGCGCTGCGCAGCGCCGTCTGGAGCTTCCTCGAGGAGTTCGGCATCGAGGGCCTGAAGGCGCAGCGCGACCGGGCGCTGAAGGCGAAGAAGCCCTTCGACTACGACGCCGCGGTGCCCGGCCTGCGCGCGCTGGACCGCTACACCTTCCAGATGCGGCTGGACAAGCCGCGCCCGTCGCTGCTGGAGCTGCTCGCCGGCGGCGACCTGTTCGGCGCGGTCGCGCGCGAGGTGGTGGACTTCTACGGCGACGACATCACCGCGCATCCGGTGGGCACCGGGCCGTTCCGGCTGGCGCAGTGGAGGCGCAGCTCGCTGATCGTGCTCGAGCGCAACCCCGACTACCGCGAGCGCCTCTTCGCCGCCGAGCCGGCGCCCGGCGATGCCGAGGGCCAGGCGCTGCTGCAGCGCTTCAGGGGCCGGCGGCTGCCGATGATCGACCGGGTCGAGGTTTCGATCCTCGAGGCGGAGCAGCCGCGCTGGCTGAGCTTCCTCAACGGCCGCATCGACCACGTGGCCGTGCCCGCCGACTTCATCGATCAGGCCATGCCCAACGGCGTCGTGGCGCCGAACCTGGCCCGGCGCGGCATCCGCGGCTTTCGCGAGCTGCAGCCGGACACGAGCTTCACCTACTTCAACATGAAGGACCCCACCGTCGGCGGCATGACGCCGGACAAGGTGGCGCTGCGCCGGGCGATCTCGCTGGGCGTGGACATCGAGCGCGAGATCCGGCTCGTGCGGCGCGGGCAGGCGATTCCCGCGCAGTCGCCGATCGTGCCCCACACCAGCGGCTACGACCCGGGGTTCCGGAGCGTGATGAGCGAGTACGACCCGGCCAAGGCCAAGGCGCTGCTCGACCTGTACGGCTACGCCGACCGCGACGGCGACGGCTGGCGCGAGATGCCCGACGGCAGCCCGCTGGAGCTTCAGATCGCGACCCAGCCCGACCAGAACTCGCGCCAGCACGACGAACTGTGGAAGCGCAACATGGGCGCGATCGGCATCCGCACGCGCTTCGCCACCAGCCAGTGGGCCGAGCAGCTGCGGCAGGCCGAGGCCGGCAAGCTGATGATGTGGAACGTCGGCATCACCGCCGCCTCGTACGACGGGCTGGGCGCCCTGGCGCTGCTGCATGGCCCGCAGGCCGGCGGCTCGAACCTGGCCCACTTCCAGCTCGACGAGATGGACCGCCTCTACGAGCGCATGGGCGCGATCGCCGACGGCCCGGAGCGCGAGGCCCTGTTCCTGCAGGCCAAGCGGCTGGCCGTGGCCTACATGCCCTATCGCCACCACGTGCACCGCTACGTCACCGACCTGGTGCAGCCCTGGCTGATCGGCTTCCGCCGGCCGGTGTTCTGGCAGGATTGGTGGCACGTGGTCGACATCGACCCGGCGCGGCGCACGGGCTCGTGAGCGGGCGCGCCGGCCGGCCCCGGCCTTCAGAGACGCCCTGTCCGCGCCGGCGCTGCGCAAGGCCGACCTAATGCCGGGCTAACCGCACCCGCCTAGACTGCACCGTCGGCCCGCGGGCCGCAAACGAACCCTGCCCGATGCCGATGACGATGCTCCTGCGCCTTCTCGTCCTGCCGTTCCTCGGCTGCCTGCTGCTGCCGCCGGCGCAGGCGCAGGCGCTGCCGCCGGGCGTGACCGCCGTGCGTTCGGTCGAGGGCATCGACGAGTACCGGCTCGCCAACGGGCTGCAGGTCCTGCTGGTGCCGGACGACTCGAAGCCGACGACCACCGTCAACCTGACCTACCGCGTCGGCTCGCGCCACGAGAACACCGGCGAGACCGGCATGGCGCACCTGCTGGAACACCTGCTGTTCAAGGGCTCGCCGAAGCACCCGAAGGTCTGGGCCGAATTCACCGCGCGCGGCCTCGCGGCCAACGGCACGACCAGCTTCGACCGCACCAACTACACCGCCAGCTTCGCGGCCAGCGACGACAACCTGCAGTGGTACTTAAGCTGGCTGGCCGACTCGATGGTGAACAGCTTCATCGCCCGCGCCGACCTCGACACCGAGATGACGGTGGTGCGCAACGAGATGGAGCGCGGCGAGAACAGCCCGAGCGGCATCCTGGTGCAGAAGATGCTCGCCGGCGCCTACCAGTGGCATCCGTACGGCCGCTCGGTGATCGGCGCGCGCAGCGATGTCGAGAACGTCGACATCCCGCGGCTGCAGGCCTTCTACCGGCTTTACTACCAGCCCGACAACGCGACGCTGATCGTCAGCGGCCGCTTCGATGCGGCGCAGGTGCTGCGCTGGGTGGGGCTAAGCTTCGGCCCGATCCCGAAGCCCGCGCGCACGCTGCCGGCGCTGTACACGCTCGACCCGGTGCAGGACGGCGAACGCAGCGTCACGCTGCGCCGCAGCGGCGGTGCGCCGCTGGTCTACGCCGCCTGGCACGTGCCGGCCGGCGCGCATGCCGACTTCGCCGCGGTCGAGCTGCTCGCGCAACTGCTCGGCGATTCGCCGTCCGGGCGGCTGCACGAGGCGCTGGTGCAGCCCGGGCTCGCGGCGAGCGCATTCGCGTTCGCCTGGACGCTCGCCGACCCGGGCGTGCTGATCGCCGGCGCGCAGCTGCCGCCCGGCGGCGACGTGGACCGCGTGCGCAC
>JAFLDG010000125.1 GCA_017302495.1 Burkholderiales bacterium | reverse complement strand
CCGCTGGCCGAACGGCTGCGGCCGCGCACGCTCGACGAGGTCGTCGGCCAGCCGCACCTGCTCGGGCCCGGCCGGCCGCTGCGCACCGCGTTCGAGACCGGCCGGCTGCACTCGATGATCCTGTGGGGCCCGCCCGGCACCGGCAAGACCACGCTCGCACGGCTGATCGCCGGCGCGGTCAACGCCGAGTTCATCGTGCTGTCGGCGGTGCTCGCCGGCGTGAAGGACATCCGCGACGCGGTCGAGCGCGCCGGCGCCGCGCGCCGCGTAGGCCGCGGCACGGTGGTCTTCGTCGACGAGGTGCACCGCTTCAACAAGGCGCAGCAGGACGCGTTCCTGCCGCACGTCGAGTCGGGCCTGTTCACCTTCGTCGGCGCGACCACCGAGAACCCGTCGTTCGAGGTCAACGCCGCGCTGCTGTCGCGTGCGACCGTGCACCTGCTCGCGCCGCTCGACGAGCCGGCGCTCGGCTCGCTGCTCGACCGTGCGCGCGCGCTGCTCGGCGCGCCGCCGCTGACGGAGGCCGCCCGCACGCGGCTGATCGCCCATGCCGACGGCGACGCGCGCCGGCTGCTCAACGCGTTCGAGGTCGCGGCCGAGCTGGCCGCGCGCGAACCGGAGCCGGCGGCGATCGACGAGGCGCTGCTCGAACGCGCGCTCGGCGAGCAGCTGCGCCGCTACGACAAGGGCGGCGACCAGTTCTACGACATGATCTCGGCGCTGCACAAGGCGGTGCGCGGCTCCGACCCCGACGCCGCGCTGTACTGGCTGGCGCGCATGCTCGACGGCGGTGCCGACCCGCGCTACGCCGCCCGGCGCATGGTGCGGATGGCGGCCGAGGACATCGGCCTCGCGGACCCGCGCGCGCTGCGCCTGGCGCTGGACGCGGCCGAGACCTACGAACGCCTCGGTTCGCCCGAAGGCGAACTGGCGCTGGCCGAAGCGATCGTCTACCTCGCGGTCGCGCCGAAGTCGAACGCGGTCTACCGCGCGTGGAACGCGGTGCGCGAGCAGATCAGGCGCGACGGCACGCGGCCGGTGCCGATGCATCTGCGCAACGCGCCGACGCGGCTGATGAAGCAGCTCGGCCACGGCGGCGGCTACCGCTACGCGCACGACGAGGCCGGCGGATTCGCCGCCGGCGAGACCTACCTGCCGGAAGGGCTGGAGGCGATGCGCTGGTACGAGCCGGTCCCGCGCGGCCTGGAGCAGCGCATCCGCGATCGGCTCGCCGAACTGCGGGAGCTGAACGCGCGCGCGGGGCACGACGACTGAGCGCCGCCCGGAGCGCGGGACCTTCGCGCCGGCGACGCGGTCGGTGGCGCGGCATGATGGGCTCTTTCCGACCTGGAGCCGACCGATGCCGATCGCCGCACCCGACATCCAGGCCCTGCTGCATTCGATCCGCTTCCCCGGCGACGCGGACCCGACCGAGACCCGCGAGTGGCTCGACGCGCTGACCACGCTCGCGCGCGAGGCCGGCCCGGCGCGCGCGCGCTTCGTGCTCGATGCGCTGCAGGACGAATCGCGCCGCCTCGCGCTGGCCTGGAAGCCGGCGCGCAACACGCCGTACGTCAACACGATCGCGGTCGGCGAGCAGGCCGCCTTCCCGGGCCAGCTCGAGATCGAGCAGCGGCTCGCGGCGATCATGCGCTGGAACGCGCTGGCGATGGTCGTACGCGCGAACGAGCGCTACGGCGAGCTGGGCGGCCACATCGCGAGCTATGCGTCGGCGGCGGACCTGTTCGAGGTCGGCTTCAACCACTTCTTCCGCGCACGCAGCGCGGCCCACGGCGGCGACCTGGTGTTCTTCCAGCCGCATTCGGCGCCGGGGGTGTACGCGCGCGCCTTCGTCGAGGGCCGGCTGAGCGAGGACGACCTGCTGCACTACCGGCAGGAGCTGCGCGCCGCCGCCGCCGGTGCACGGGGCCTGAGCTCGTACCCGCACCCCTGGCTGATGCCCGACTTCTGGCAGTTCCCGACCGGGTCGATGGGGCTGGGTCCGCTGTCGGCCGTGTACCAGGCCCGCTTCATGCGCTACCTGCAGCACCGCGGCCTCGCGGAGATGGGTGACCGCCGCGGAACGAACGAGGACGCGCCGCCGGAGCGCCGCCGAACGAGCGCGGACGCGACGCCGGCGCGCCGCGTGTGGGGCTTCTTCGGCGACGGCGAGATGGACGAGCCCGAGTCGCTCGCCGGCCTGTCGCTGGCCGCGCGCGAGGGCCTCGACAACCTGGTCTTCGTCGTCAACTGCAACCTGCAGCGCCTGGACGGGCCGGTGCGCGGCAACGGCCGCATCGTCGACGAACTCGAGACGCTGTTCGAGGGCGCCGGCTGGCACGTGATCAAGCTGCTGTGGGGGTCGGACTGGGACGGCCTGTTCGCCCGCGACACGACGCAGGCGCTGGTGCGCGCCTTCGCGCGCACGGTCGACGGCCAGTTCCAGACCTTCAGCGCAAACGACGGCGCGTACAACCGCGCGCGCTTCTTCGGCCAGGACCCGGAGCTCGCATCGCTGGTGGCAGCGATGACCGACGACGAGATCGACCGCCTGCACCGTGGCGGCCACGACCTGGTGAAGATCCACGCCGCCTATGCCGCGGCGGTGGCGCACCGCGGCACGCCGGTCGTGATCCTGGCCAAGACGATGAAGGGCTACGGTATGGGGGCGATCGGCCAGGGCCGGATGACGACGCACTCGCAGAAGAAGCTCGACGCCGAGGACCTGAAGGCCTTCGCGCGGCGCTTGCGCCTGCCGATGAGCGACGAGGACGCGGCCGCGCAGCGCTTCTTCCGCCCGGCCGACGACAGCCCGGAGATGCAGCACCTGCGCGAACGCCGCGTCGCGCTCGGCGGGCCGATGCCGGCGCGCTGCGGCGACGCGCCGGCACTGGCCGTGCCGGCGATCGGCAGCTACGCGGCCTTCGCGCTCGACGCCGCGGGCAAGGAGATGTCGACGACGATGGCCTTCGTGCGCCTGCTGTCGGGCCTGCTGAAGGACCGCGGGCTCGGCGCGCGCGTCGTGCCGATCGTCGCCGACGAGGCGCGCACCTTCGGCATGGCGAGCCTGTTCCGCCAGGTCGGCATCTACGCGCCGCAGGGCCAGCGCTACGAGCCCGAGGACGCCGGCAGCCTGATGGCCTACCGCGAGGCGCGCGACGGCCAGATCCTCGAGGAGGGCATCAGCGAGGCCGGCGCGATCGCGTCGTGGACCGCGGCGGCGACCAGCTACAGCACGCACGGCCTGCCGATGCTGCCGTTCTACGTCTACTACTCGATGTTCGGCTTCCAGCGCGTCGGCGACCTGATCTGGGCCGCGGCCGATCAGCGCGCGCGCGGCTTCCTGGTCGGCGCCACGTCGGGCCGCACGACGCTCGGCGGCGAGGGGCTGCAGCACCAGGACGGACACAGCCACCTGCTCGCCGCGACGGTGCCGAACTGCGTCGCCTACGACCCGGCGTTCGGCTACGAACTCGCGGTGCTGGTGCAGCACGGCCTGCAGCGCCTGCTGCAGCACCGGGACGACGTGTTCTTCTACCTGACGGTGACGAACGAGAACCTGGCCCAGCCGTCGCTGCCGGCCGGCGCCGAAGAGGGCATCGTGCGCGGCCTGTACCGTCTGCGGGCCGGTGGCATTGCGCCGGCTGCGCCGCCGTCGCCCGCCGCGCGCTGCACGCTGCTCGGCAGCGGCGCGATCCTGCACGAGGTGCTCGCCGCCGCCGCGCTGCTGGCCGCGGACTGGAACGTCGCCGCCGAGGTCTGCAGCGTCACCAGCTTCAGTGAACTCGCGCGCGAGGCGATGGCGGTCGAGCGCCGCGGCGACGGCGGCGACGCGGTCGATACGCCCTACGTGATGCGGGCCCTCGCGCAGACCGAGGGGCCGATCGTCGCCGCGACCGACTACGTGCGCGCGGTGCCCGAGCAGATCCGCGCCTGGATCCCCGCCGGCCGGCGCTACGCGACGCTCGGCACCGACGGCTTCGGCCGCAGCGACACGCGCGCCGAGCTGCGCCGCTTCTTCGAGGTCGACCGCCACCACGTCGTGTGGCGCGCGTTGCGGCTGCTCGCAGCCGATGGCCGGCTGCCGCGCGAGAGCCTCGACGCCGCACGCCGGCGCTATGCCGTGCCGGCGGCGCCGCCGCCCTGGACGCGCTGAGGCGTTGCCAACGGGGAAAGCCCGCCCATGGCGGTACGTGGTGCACGCCTAGAATGCGCCGGCGCGGAGGAGACATGGCACGATCCGTGCATCGGAGCGTGTGCCTGCAGACAGAACAACGGCCAGCACAGGAGCGCCCGCATGGACATCTTCATCCAGCAGATCATCAATGGTCTGGTGCTGGGCAGCATGTACGCGCTGGTCGCGCTCGGCTACACGATGGTCTACGGGATCATCAACCTGATCAACTTCGCCCACGGCGAGGTGCTGATGATCGGCGCGCTGATCAGCTGGACGGTGGTGACGGCGATGGCCGGCTCCGGAATGCCCGGCTGGCTGCTGATGCTGATCTCGCTGCCGGTGGCGATCGTCATCTGCTGCACGCTGAACTTCACGATCGAGAAGGTGGCCTACAAGCCGCTGCGCAACGCGCCGCGGCTGGCGCCGCTGATCACCGCGATCGGCATGAGCCTGCTGCTGCAGACGCTGGCGATGATCATCTGGAAGCCGAACCCGAAGCCGTACCCCACGCTGCTGCCGGCCGAGCCCTTCGACCTCGGCGGCGCGGTGATCAGCGTCACCCAGATCCTGATCCTCGGCCTGACCGCGGTGATCCTCGCGGCACTGACCTGGCTCGTCAACCGCACCAAGCTCGGCCGCGCGATGCGCGCCACCGCCGAGAACCCGCGGGTGGCCGCGCTGATGGGCGTCAAGCCCGACTTCGTGATCTCGGCCACCTTCGTGATCGGCGCCGCGCTGGCCGCGGTGGCCGGCATCATGTGGGCGGCCAACTACGGCACGGTGCAGCACACGATGGGCTTCATCCCCGGGCTGAAGGCCTTCACCGCGGCGGTGCTCGGCGGCATCGGCAACCTGGCCGGTGCCGTGGTCGGCGCGCTGCTGCTCGGCCTGGTCGAGGCGCTGGGCGCCGGTTACCTCGGCGAGCTGACCGGCGGCGTGCTCGGCAGCCACTACGCCGACATCTTCGCCTTCGTCACGCTGATCCTGGTGCTGACGCTGCGGCCGCAGGGCCTGCTCGGCGAGCGTGTCGCCGACCGGGCGTGAGGGAGGACGGGGCATGAAGAACAAGCTGATCCTGTTCGTGGTCTGCGCGCTGCTGCTGATCGCGGCGCCGCTGTTCGTGCAGCAGTTCGGTCACGCCTGGGTGCGGATCATGGCGACGGCGCTGCTGTACGTGCTGCTCGCGCTCGGCCTGAACCTGATCGTCGGCTTCGCCGGGCTGCTCGACCTCGGCTACGTCGCGTTCTACGCGGTCGGCGCGTACATGTACGCGTTGCTCGCCAGCCCGCACCTGTTCGAGACCTTCCCGGCGATCAAGGCGATGTTCCCGAACGGCCTGCACACGCCGATCTGGCTCGTCGTGCCGCTGGCCGCGGGGCTGGCCGCGCTCGCCGGCGTGCTGCTCGGCACGCCGGTGCTCAAGCTGCGCGGCGACTACCTGGCGATCGTCACGCTCGGCTTCGGCGAGATCATCCGCGTGTTCATGAACAACCTCGAGCACCCGGTCAACATCACGAACGGGCCGCGCGGGCTGGACCGCATCGACCCGATGCGCATGTTCGGGCTGGACTTCGGCAAGACGCTCGCGATCGGCGACTTGAAGATCCCGTCGGTGACGCTGTACTACTGGCTCTTCCTCGGGCTCGTCGTCTTCAGCGTGGTCATCTGCCACCGCCTCGAGCTGAGCCGCATCGGCCGCGCCTGGATGGCGATCCGCGAGGACGAGATCGCGGCCAAGGCGATGGGCATCAACACCCGCAACATGAAGCTGCTCGCCTTCGGCATGGGCGCGACCTTCGGCGGCGTGGCCGGGTCGATGTTCGCCGCGTTCCAGGGCTTCGTCTCGCCCGAGTCGTTCAGCCTGATGGAGAGCGTGATGATCGTCGCGATGGTCGTGCTCGGCGGCATGGGCCACCTGCCGGGGGTGATCCTCGGTGCGCTGCTGCTCGCCGCGCTGCCCGAGGTGCTGCGCTACGTCGCCGGGCCGCTGCAGCAGATGACCGACGGCCGGCTCGACGCGTCGATCCTGCGCCAGCTGCTGATCGCGCTGGCGATGATCGTCATCATGCTGCTGCGCCCGCGCGGCCTGTGGCCGCCGGCGGAGCACGGCAAGGCCGCGCCGGCGCCGGCCGCGCGCTGACCGGGAGCCTCGCCATGACCGAATCGGTGCTCAAGGTCCAGGGTGTCAGCAAGCGCTTCGGCGGCCTGCAGGCGTTGTCCGACGTCGGCATCGCCATCTCGCGCGGCCAGGTCTACGGCCTGATCGGGCCGAACGGCGCCGGCAAGACGACCTTCTTCAACGTCATCACCGGGCTGTACATCCCCGACTCGGGCAGCTTCGAGCTCGGCGGCAAGCCGTACAAGCCGAGCGCGGTGCACGAGGTGGCCAAGGCCGGCATCGCGCGCACCTTCCAGAACATCCGGCTGTTCCCGGAGATGACGGCGCTCGAGAACGTGATGGTCGGCCGGCACGTGCGCACGGGTTCGGGGCTCGTCGGTGCGGTCTTCCGCACCGCCGGCTTCAAGGCCGAGGAGGCGGCGATCCGCACGCGCGCGCAGGAGCTGCTCGACTACGTCGGCATCGGCCGCTACGCGGAATTCCGCGCCCGCACGCTGAGCTACGGCGACCAGCGGCGGCTGGAGATCGCGCGTGCGCTCGCCACCGACCCGAAGCTGATCGCGCTCGACGAACCCGCGGCCGGCATGAACGCGACCGAGAAGGTCGTGCTGCGCGAACTGATCGACCGCATCCGCAACGACGGCCGCACGATCCTGCTGATCGAGCACGACGTGAAGCTGGTGATGGGGCTGTGCGACCGCGTCACCGTGCTCGACTACGGCAAGCAGATCGCCGAAGGCACGCCAGCCGAGGTGCAGCGCGACGAAAAGGTGATCGAGGCCTATCTCGGCGCCGGCCACACCGCCACCCACTGACGAGAGAGCGACGATGGCAGCTCAGGTGATGCTCGAGGTCAAGGGGCTGAAGGTGGCCTATGGCGGCATCCAGGCCGTCAAGGGGGTCGGCTTCGAGGTGCGCCAGGGCGAGCTGGTCAGCCTGATCGGCGCGAACGGCGCCGGCAAGACGACGACGCTGAAGGCGGTGACCGGGCTGCAGCCGGTGGCCGACGGCCAGATCGCCTTCCTCGGCCGCGCGATCAAGGGCCAGGGCGCGTGGGATCTGGTCAAGCAGGGGCTGGTGATGGTGCCGGAAGGGCGCGGCTGCTTCCAGCGCATGACGATCACCGAGAACCTGCAGATGGGCGCCTACGTGCGTGACGATGCCGAGATCGGCGCCGACGTCGACAAGGTGTTCGAGATCTTCCCACGGCTGAAGGAGCGCGCGCTGCAGCTCGCCGGCACGATGAGCGGCGGCGAGCAGCAGATGCTCGCGATGGGCCGGGCGCTGATGGCGCGGCCGAAGGTGCTGCTGCTCGACGAGCCGTCGATGGGACTCTCGCCGATCATGGTCGACAAGATCTTCGAGGTCGTCGCCGACATCCACCAGCGCGGCACGACGATCCTGCTGGTCGAGCAGAACGCGAGCCGCGCGCTGCAGCTGGCCGACCGCGGCTACGTGATGGAGTCGGGCGAGATCACGATGAGCGGCGACGCGAAGCAGCTGCTCGACGACCCGAAGGTGCGCGCCGCCTACCTCGGCGAGTAGCCGCAGCCCGGCCGCCCGCGCCGCACCGCGGGCGGCGCGTCCCGCTTCAGGACATGGGTTCGGTCGGCGCGATCCGGTGCAGCCCCTTGCCGCGGCTGAGGTAGTACTGGCCCTGCGGATCGATGACGACGGCGCGAACCGCTGCGGGGTCGGAGAAGTACCGCCAGCCGTGACCGGGTTCGCCGCGGCCGGCGCGGTTCGCGACGGCCTGCATGCCCCGGTCGAACCCGTCGGTGCCGGGCAGCCGCGGCCGATGCTCGTCGTCGCTCGCCAGGGCCGGCGCGGCCGCGGCTGCGGCCAGCAGGCCGAGCGCCGCGAGTCGGTTGTGCGTCTTCATGGTGGGGTCCTTTGCCTGTTGCGCAGTCGACATCGACTGCGCCGGCAGTCTGGCGTCCGGGGGATGTATCGGCGCTGAACGACGTGTTCACGGCCCGTTCAGCCGTTCCGGCCGTTCGGCACCGCCACGCGCGGCGCGAAGGCCGGCGCGCGCCGCCGTCAGTCCGCCTTCGCGCCGGACAGCTTCACCACGGTTTCGTACTTTGCCCGCTCGGCGCGGACGAAGGCGGCGAAGGCCTCCGCGGTCATCGGTGCCGGTTCGGCGAGCAGCGTCGCGAGGCGGGCCTTGAACTCGGGCGAGGCCAGCGCGTCGGTGAAGGCCCTGTTCAGCCGCTGCGTCGTCGCCGGCGGCAGGCCGGCGGGGCCGAACAGGCCGAACCAGGTGTCGATGTCGAACCGGGCCAGGCCGAGCGCGTGGCCGGCTTCGGCGATCGTCGGCACCTCCGGCATCGCGGCCGAACGCTTGGCCGTGGTCACCGCCAGCGCCACCAGCTTGCCGGCCTTGATGTTGGCCGAGGCCGCGGCCAGGTTGTCGAAGTTCAGGTCCACCTGGCCCGACAGCAGCGCCAGCTGCGCCGCCGGCCCGCCGGGGTACGGAATGTGGACCAAGAAGACCCCGGCCTGTGACTCGAGCAGCTCGCCCGCCAGGTGGCCGGCACTGCCGTTGCCGCCCGAGCCGAAGTTCAGCTTGCCCGGGTTCGCCTTCGCGTAGGCCACCAGCGTCGCCAGATCGCGGATGCCGAGCCGGTTCGCGACCTCGACGTTCATGACCAGCACGTTCGGCACCTGTGCGACCCGCGTGATCGGCGTGAAGTCGCGAATCGGGTCGTACGGGATCTTGCTGTACAGCCACGGGTTGATCGCGTGCGTCGCGACCGCGCCCATCAGGATCGTGTGGCCGTCCGGGGCGGCCTTGGCGACGAGGTCGGCGCCGAGGTTGCCGCCGGCGCCGGGCCGGTTCTCGACCACCACCGGGCCTAGGCTGTCCCTGACCCGCTCGGCCAGCGCGCGGGCCGCGATGTCCAGCGGGCCGCCGGCCGGGTAGGGCACGATCAGGCGGATCGGGCGGGCCTGCGCATGCGCAGGCGGCAGGGGGGCCAGCGGGCCGAGCAGGAGCGGCAGCAGCAGGTCGCGGCGGCGGATCGGCAAGGGGCTCTCCCGGTGAATTCGGCGAGCCGCGAGCCTACACTGCGGCAGCCGGCGCGCCGCCGGCGGAGGGCCCGAAGATGACCGTCTGTCCGATCGCGATCGTGGCCGGCTGCCGGAAGTGCCCGGCGTTCAAGGTCTGCCCGCTGAAGACCGTGCTCGGCGACCAGCCGGCCAAGCCGCCGGGGAGCGCCGGCAGCAGTCCGCCGAAGAAGTAGTCCGTGGCTTCGGCGCACATCGGCATTGCCGATAGGAGCCGGCGCCGCCAGCATCCCGACGCTCACGCGGCGGGAAAGGGGCTTGTGGCTCCGGCTCACATCGGCTGCGCCGATGTGACCCTGCACCGCAAGCATCCCGCCGCTTACGCGGCGGGAAAAGGGCTTGTGGCTCCGGCTCACATCGGCTGCGCCGATATGAGCCTTCACCGCAAGCATCCCGCCGCTCACGCGGCGGGATGCTTGTCTGCCTCGGAAGTGAAGGCGTCGGCGTAGAACTCTTCCTCCGGCAGCCCGCAGGATCCGACGAAGTCACGCTGCGCCGCCTCGACCATGACCGGCGCGCCGCAGGCGTAGACCTGGTATGACGACAGGTCCGGCAGGTCGGCCATCACCGCGCGGTGGACGAAACCGGTGCGGCCGGGCCAGCCGTCCTCGGCCAGCGCGTCGCTGACCACCGGCACGTAGCGCAGGTTCGGCATCTCGGCCGCCCGCGCCAGGCACCAGTCGTGCAGATAGAGGTCGTGCGGCCGGCGGCCGCCCCAGTACAGCAGCGCCGGCCGCCCGATGCCGCGCGAACGCAGCTGCTCGACGATCGCCTTGATCGGCGCGAAGCCGGTGCCGGCGGCCAGCAGCACGATCGGCTTGGCCGATTCCTCGCGCAGGAAGAAGCTGCCGAAGGGCCCTTCCAGGCGCAGGATCTCCTTGAGCTTCATCGCGCCGAAGACATGGTCGGTGAACCGTCCGCCGGGCATGTGGCGCAGGTGCAGCTCGAGTGCCGGCGGGTCGCCAAGGTTGTGCGGCGCGTTCGCCATCGAGTAGCTGCGCCGGGCGCCGTCGGCGAGCAGAACTTCCACGTACTGCCCGGCGCGGTACTGCAGATGCTGGTTCGCCGGCAGCTGCAGCCGCACGACCATCACGTCGGGTGCGGCGCGCTGCAGCTCGAGCACCCGGGCCGGGAACTTCAGCACCGGGAACTCGCCGGCACCGGGCACGGTGCGCGCCTGGACGGTGCAGTCGGTCTGCGGCAGCGCGCAGCAGGTCAGGATCAGGCCGGCATCCTCTTCGGACGGCGTGAGCGCCTTGGCCTGGTGCGGGCCGTGCACGACGCGCCCCGTGAGCAGCCGGCTCTTGCACGAGCCGCAGGCGCCGTCGCGGCAGCCGTAGGGCAGGCCAATGCCCTGGCGGATCGCGGCCGCGAGCAGGGTCTCGTCGGGCTGCACCTCGAAGCGGCGGTCGGCTGGCTGGACGGTGACGGTGAAGCTCATGGTCGGGGTTCGTACACTCGCGCACCGATTGTGCCCGGCGCCATCGACCGACCGTCCCGCGATGATCCTGCCCCGCCGCTTCCGCCGCCCCTCGCTGCTGATCGTCGGCTGCGGCGACGTCGGGCTGCGCGTGCTGCGCGAGCTGCCGCGCCACTGGCGGGTGCTGGCGCTGACTTCGACACCGGCGCGGCTGGCCGTGCTGCGCGCGGCCGGGGCCTTGCCGCTGCTCGGCGACCTGGACCGGCCGGCCACGCTCGGCC
>JAFLDG010000124.1 GCA_017302495.1 Burkholderiales bacterium | reverse complement strand
TGGTTCTTGATGACGAAGTACAGCAGGTGCGCGGCCTTGGATTCGACCGTCGGGTACGCCGGCTCGCCGAACACGCTCTGGTCGAGGTTGCCGAGCAAGGCGGCCAGCCCTTCCTCGCGCTCGCGGCCGAACAGTTCGGTCGCCTCGCCGCGAGCCAGCAGGTCGCCCTTGAGGTGCGCGATGGCAGTGCGTGCTTCATCCACTGGCGGCAGCACGCCGCCCGCGATGCCCTTCGGCTCGACCAGCAATCCCTCGTCGTAGCGCTGCAGCAGCAGAAAGGTCTGCGTATAGCGGGCAATGACATCGACCAGCCCGCGCCCCTGGTCGGTGCTCAGTGCCTCCCCGGCGGCCGCCTTGCGCACCAACGCCAGCGCGGCTTCCAGCTCGCGCGCGTTATGCTCGAAGCGCTGGCGGTGGATGGTGTAGCCGCGGACCAAGTGCTCGCGCAGGGTTTGCGTGGCCCATTGGCGGAAGCGCGTTCCCTGGGCAGACTTGACCCGATAGCCGACGGAGATGATCACGTCCAGGTTGAAGTGGTCGACCTGGTACGTCTTCCCGTCGGCGGCAGTATGTGCAAATTTTGCACATACCGACTGCGCGTCGAGTTCACCCTCGGCGAACACGTTGCGGATGTGCTTGGTCACGACCGAGCGCTCGCGCCCGAACAGTTGGCTCATCTGCTCCTGCCGAAGCCAGACCGTGTCCCGCTCCAGACGCACGTCCACCCGGGCGGCGCCGTCGGGCGCCTCGTAAACGAGGACTTCGCCGCCAGGGACATGCTCTGCCATGTGAGAGTGGTGAGTCACGCGGTCACCCTATGGCACCACCACGCCGGTCTTCGGATCGACGACCACGGCTTGCACGAGGCCCCGCGCCACCAAGTGCTTGAAGTCCTTGTCCGTCGACAGCGCACCGTCAGCCCGGTCACGCTGGCCGTCGCCGCGATCCAGAGGTCGTTCTGGCCCACGGCGATACCGGCGCCCTGCAACGTCGACTGCATGTCCGCCCAGCGCTGATGCACGCCCGGATGCGAGATCGGGAGGATCAGGCTCGCCTTCAGCCGTTCCATCAGCTCGGCTTTGCGCTTCTCGCCCCAATGGTTGGCGGTGGCAAAGGCCAGCAACTCGCCGACGGACACTTCGCAGATCGCCGGTCGGAAACTGGACGCGCTCAGGCCGAACTGCGCGTCGATGACCTTCGATGCGTTGCCGGCGCGCGTCGACAGCAGCAGGATCCCCGTATCGAGCAGATACGCAGGTGCCGCCATCGGCTCAACTCATGGCCTCGATGGCGGCGGCGAAGTCCTCGTCGGATTCCTCGGCGGGAATCGAGCCCAGCAAGTCCCGGTAGGCCGAAGCCTCGCCGGACTTCAGCAGGAGCTGACGCTTGATGTCTCCGACCCTTGGCGCGCGCGGCACGACGGCGAAGCCCGCATCGCCGGCTCCGGCCGCGGCCACCGCATCGGCATCGATGCGGAGCAGCGTGCCCGAGGGGCGGAACACACCGATGCCTTCGCAGACGACGTCGCGGTTCAGCAGTGAGCGCAGATCCTCGATCGGCTCCCTGCCGTCCCAAAGCGCCGTCACGACGGCGCCGCCCGCGACGTGGATCTTGATGACCCCCTGGCTCACGCCCATGAGGTCCAACCGGCCGCACACACGAACGCGGCGCGATGGCGGCGTCGCATCGGAAAGCGCATGGGCCGCATCGATGACGGCCGTATCGAAAGAAACAGGGCGCGGCGCGGCAAGGTCGGGCAGCACGATCCGCGACAGACCGCAGCGGAAGATCACCTTGTAGCGCGCGATCCTTCGCAGCAGCCCCGCATCGAAGCGATTGCTGTCCTCCCGACGCGCGCCGATGTCGTCGAGCGCCGCACCCAGCAGCTCGAAGGCCGTCTGGTCCGGCGTGGGCATGTCGTCCCACAGCCGCGCCTGCTTGAACAGATCGGCCGCCACGTCACCGAACGGCGACACCTCGAAGCGCAGCAGCGTGGCGTTGTCGTCGGCCTGCGAATGGCCGATGTAGCGGACGTCCGCGGCTGCCTTGAGGCCGCGCGGGATGCCTCCGCGCGGATGACTCGAGTGCAGGAAGCCCATGCGCACCGCATCCCGCAAGGTGTCGTGCAGATGCGTCAGCACCGGCCCGATCAGCTCGGGGCGCGGCTTGGCGCCGAGTCCAGACGGACCTTCGAGACGGAAGCTGCGCTCGACGACGTTCACGGTGACCTCGATCTATTGAAGGGAATGCCATGGGTCGTGCTCCGGGCATTGTGCCGGAGCGAAGCCCGGTCGGCACGCACGCCTGGATGCCTGCGCGGCGATCGTCAGGCCGCCTTCGCCGCGAATCGCTCGGCGTCCTTGATACGCAGTTCGCCGGAGATGAGCTTGGGCAGAAGAGTGTCGCGAAGGGCGGCGAGAGTGCGGGATTCGCGAACGGCTGCGCCGGCCCGCGCGAATCTCGGCTTAACGGCTCGACCGAACGCCTCCGCTATCAGTCTCGGCGGCACTGCCACTCTAAATTGCGCGAGCGATTCCGCCGGCACGCGCTGGCGACCGCTGGTGCCCGTCATGCTCTGAATCGCGAACTCGCGAAAATCCGGACTGCGGGCGAGGCAGTAGGCGTAGTCCTCAGGCAGTGGCGGCTTCGGGCGCAAGACGATGTACTCGGTCGATCCCCAGCCCACCTGGCCATCCTGGAGGAAGTCGACGAACGCGGTCTTGCCGTTCTCCAGGCATGGCGTGATCCGCGCGACCAGCGTATCGCCATTGATGAACCGCATCCCCGATCCGAACTCTCGGTCGACCACTTCGTCGGCTGCATGCCCATGCGTCGGCATGTTTGCCATGTCGAGATAAGGCGCCTCGACACCCCTTCGAAGTTGACGCGTCGGATTGACTTCGACGACCTCGGGCAAAGGTGCAACCTCCCACCCCTCCGGAATCTCGCCGAGTTCGGAGTCGACGAGGCGGGCGGGGAAGAGATCGGCGAGCGGCTTGGGCAGGCCGGGGTCGCGGCCTTCGGCCTTGGCGCGGACCGGGTCGAAGTCCACGAACCACGACTTGAAGAGCGCGCGCGCCATCGCCTCCAGCGTCTCGCTCAACCGCCGGTTCAGCTCGATCTTGTCGTCCAGCGTGCCGAGGATGTGGGCGATGGTGCGTTGTTCGGGAAGCGGTGGGATGCGCAGTTCGACATTCGGAACGTCCGCGCACTTGAGGCTGTCGAAAACCGCGCCCACGTTGTTGAACTTGCCGATCTGCTCCCACCAGTCAGGCCCTCGGACGAGCCAGCGGAGAAAGGGTGGGTAGACCTTCGTGCCATCGGCGCGGAGAAGCACGAGGTTTTGCCCGAGCGCGAACTCGGCGCCAGCTGGAGCGATCGCGGTTTCCCCGGGATTGCAGCGCCGCGAGAGGATCACGTCGTTCGCCGACGGCTTCGCCTTGCGAGTCCACTCCAGGTAGTGCTCGCGACTGATTCGGCGGGCGCCCGCTAGTTCGATGCGCCCACCTCGCATCTGGGGGATGGCGACGTAGGGGTAGCCATCTTCGGCAGCGGGAGGCGTTCGGTGATCGCAGTCAATCAACGTCACGTTGGCCTCTCGAAGGCTCATTGGCTGCCACTCATCCGGCATACCAAAGCTCCCGCAGATTGGCGGTAATGGCAGCAACGCGCTTCGCTGCCCCGCCCTCCTCGCGACGCCGCGCGGTCATGCCGCTCCTCCGGTTCGCCCGGCTCCGCCGCGCGCGGTGTTCTCTTTCCGCGGCGCCCGGGCCCCGCCGAGCTCGGCCTCGATCTCTTCGACCGTGGGCAGGCTGCCGCGCAGCGCCTTGGGCAGCTTGTCGACGAGCTTCGTTTCCCACTCGGCAACGCCAACGGGGCGCTTCAGGTGCCGCAGGGCGTACTCGACCACGAGTTCGTTCTTACCGCGGCACAGCAGCAGGCCGATGCTCGGCCGGTCGTCCGGGTGGCGCAGCAAGTCGTCGACGGCGGAGAGGTACAGGTTCAACTGCCCGACGAAGCCCGGATCGAAGGCGACCGCCTTCAACTCGACGACGACGTAGCAGCGCAGCTTCAGGTGATAGAAGAGCAGGTCGACGATGAAGTCCTGATCGCCCACTTCGAGCGCCACCTGCCGGCCGACGAAGGCAAAGCCGCTGCCCAGTTCGAGCAGGAAGCGCTGGACGTGATCGACGAGCGCCTGTTCGACATCGCGTTCACGGCGCGGATCGGCAGTGCCGAGGAAATCGAAGAGATAAGGATCCTTGAACACCTGCGCCGCCAAGTCCGAGCCGGCGGGCGGCAGCGTCAGCGCGAAGTTGTTCTGCGCCTTGCCTTGCCGCTCGTGCAGACGCCGCTCGATCTGCAGCGCGAGGACGCTGCGGCTCCAGCCGTGCGCTGCGCACTGGCCGGCGTACCACAGGCGCTCCTGCGGATCCCGCACCTTGTCGAGGAGGACGACGTTCTGACCCCAGGGAAGATTTGGCAACAGCCGTTGCACGATTTCCGCCTCGGGCCACGCCGACGCGAAATCGCGCATGTAACGCAGGTTCCGCGGCGACAGCCCGGACATGTCGGGGAAGGCCTGCCGCAGGTCCGCGGAAAGCCGGTCGATGACCTTCGCCCCCCAGCCCTCGCGCGCCTGACGGGCGAGGATCGTGCGCCCGATGTCCCAGTAGAGCTGGAGCATGGCTGCATTGGCGGCCAGCACGGTACGCAGGCGTGCCTGCTGGATGCGAGCTTTCAATTCGCTCAGTGCGTCACCGTATCCGCTCGGCAGGCCGGACTTCGGCGGTGCGACGGGGAACAGGGCTTGTCCGTCGGGCCGCGCACGGCCCAGCGCGCGCCGGGCTTCAGCCGCAGGCGGTGCCGCCTGCTTCCTACCGGCCATACCCGAGCTCCCTCAGGTTGGCAGCAATCGCGGCATCGAGCTTTGCCGCCTCGGCCTGCTGCTGGTACAAGGTCGCGGTGAGCCGCCGCATCTTCTCCTCGAACGGCTCGCCGTCGTCTTCTCTGGCCTCGGCGCCGACGTAGCGGCCGGGCGTGAGGACGTGGCCTTGCTTGCGCACTTCGTCCAGCGGCGCGCTCTTGCAGAAGCCGGGCACGTCGGTGTACCGGCCGGCCTCCTGCTCTCCTCGCCAGGCGTGGTAAGTGTTGGCGATGCGGGCGACGTCCTCATCGGTCAACTCGCGGTGGGTGCGGTCCACCATGCGGCCGAGCTTGCGCGCGTCGATGAAGAGCACGTGGCCGCGGCGGTCGCGGAAACGTGACTCGCCTCCGGCTCGGGTGCCGTTCCTGCGGTCGCGCGCCAGGAACCACAGGCACGCCGGGATCTGCGTCGAGTAGAAGAGCTGGCCCGGCAGCGCGACCATGCAGTCCACGAAGTCGGCCTCGATCAGGCTCTTGCGGATCTCGCCCTCGCCGGACTGGTTGGACGACATCGAGCCGTTGGCCAGCACGAAGCCGGCCACGCCCGCGGGCGCGAGGTGGTGCACGATGTGCTGCACCCAGGCGAAGTTGGCGTTGCCGGCAGGCGGCACGCCGTACAACCAGCGCTTGTCGTCGCGCAGACGCTCGCCGCCCCAGTCAGAGATGTTGAAGGGCGGGTTGGCGAGGATGAAGTCGGCCTTCAGGTCCGGGTGGCGGTCGTTGTGGAAGGTGTCGCCCTGCGCGATCTGGCCGCTGTCGATGCCGCGGATGGCGAGGTTCATGCGCGCCAGGCGCCAGGTGGTGTAGTTCGATTCCTGGCCGTAGATCGAGATGTCGGCCTTGGCTTTGCCGCCGTTGCCGTTCCCTTTCGCGTGGGCGCGGATGAACTCGACCGACTGCACGAACATGCCCGACGAGCCGCAGCAGGGGTCGTACACCCGGCCGCGGTAGGGCTCGAGCATCTCGACGAGCAGCTTGACCACGCAGCGCGGCGTGTAGAACTCGCCGCCCTTCTTGCCCTCGGCGCTGGCGAACTGCGACAGGAAGTACTCGTAGACGCGGCCGAGCACGTCCTTGGCGCGGCTGGCCTCGTCGCCGACCTTGATGTTGCTGATCATGTCGATCAGCTGGCCGAGGCGCTGCTTGTCGAGCGCGGGGCGGGCGTAGTCGCGGGGCAAAACGCCCTTGAGCGCCGGGTTGTCGCGCTCGATGCCGGCCATCGCGTCGTCGACGAGCTGGCCGATCGTGCTCTGGCGCGCCTGCGCCTTCAGGTACGCCCAGCGCGCCTCGGGCGGCACCCAGAAGATGCCTTGCGCGCGGTACTCGTCGGGGTCTTCGGCGTCGGCGCCTTGGGCTTTCTCGGCCAGCAGCGCGGCGTGCTTCTCCTCGAAGGCGTCGGAGATGTACTTCAGGAACAGCAGGCCCAGGCAGACATGCTTGTACTCGGCCGCGTCCATGCTGCCGCGCAGCGCGTCGGCCATCTGCCAGAGCTGGGCTTCGTAGCCGACGGTGGCGGCGCTGTCCTTGGCGGCGGTTTTCGGCGGGCGGGGCATCGGGCGGATCTGGTCGATGTTGGTTTTCATAGTACGCGCCACCAGGGCGCGGCCAGCACGTCGGGCGCGATCCATTCCAGCGCGCTGCCGGTGTGCAGCAGCAGGCCGGCACGCGCGCTGGCGCCGTACTCGCTGCGGAACGAGCGCAGGTGTTTGCAGTCGGCCAGCCGGGGCCGCGCGCTGGCCTTGATCTCGATCGGCACGAGCTGGTCGCCCGCCTCGATCACGAAGTCGACCTCCTCGCCGCCGGCGGTGCGCCAGTAGCCGATCTCCGCGCGTTCGAGCCGGCCGTCGCGCCAGGCGAGCAGGTCGTTGAGCACCAGGTTCTCCAGGTGCGCGCCGCCCGGCTCCGGCTGCCCGGCCAGGTGCAGCGCCACGCCGGTGTCGCCCCAGTACAGCTTGGGCGCCTTGATCAGCCGCTTGCCGCGGTTCACGGCGTAGGCCGGCAGGCGCACCAGCAGGTACGAGGTCTCGAGCAGGTTCAGCCAGCGGTGCACGGTGGCCTGCGGCAGCGAAACGTCGCGGCCCAGCTCGGTCTGGTTGACGAGCTGGCCCAGGCGCAGGCTGGCCGCGCGCATCAGGCGGCGGAAGTCGGGCAGCGCGCTGATCGCGGCCAGGGTCTGCAGGTCGCGTTCGAGGTAGGTGCGCACGTAGCCGTCGAACCAGATCGTGCGTTCGCGCGCACCCGCCAGTTCGAGCGCCGGCGTCGGGAAGCCGCCGCGACGGACGAGCGCGCGCCAGTCTTCAGGTTCGCCGTCATCCGCGGCGAGCAGCTCGGGCCACTGCTCGTCGGGGGCGGCGAGCAGTTCGTCCCAACGGCCGGCGCGGCCTTCGCCGCGCTGTTCGCGCCGCGTCATCGGCCACAGCGTGAGGTAGCTCGCGCGGCCGGCGAGCGACTCCGACACCCGGTTCATCAGCAGCAGGTTGGCAGAGCCGGTGAGCAGGAAACGGCCGGGCCGGCGGTCGCGGTCGATCGCGCGCTTGACGGCAGCCAGCAGCGCCGGCTCGCGCTGCACCTCGTCGAGCGTGACCGCGTCGCGGCCGCCGACCAGAACCTCCGGGTCGCGGCGGGCCGCGTCGAGCACGTCGAGGTCGTCGAGCGAGGCGTAACGGCGCCCGCCTTTCGGCGCGGCGGGCAGGCCGGGCGCACGCTGCGCGACGAGGGTGCTCTTGCCGGTCTGGCGCGCACCGGTCACCACCACCGCCGGCATCGTGCGCAGCCGCTCGGCAAGGGCCGGCTCGACGAGGCGCGGAAGAGCTTTCACCTCACGGATGATAATCATCCATAGCGTGAATTACGCGGGCTTCGAGGGCCGTACCTGCCTGCGCGCCGGGCGGCGCGCTTCGGCCATGCCCTTGCGCTGCCCTCGGTGGGGGATTTCCTCGGGCGACGCATCGGCGGGCCCGGGTTGTTGGGCAAGTGTCGCGCAGCGGGTCAGGCCGCGAGCCAGTGCGCCGCCGGCCGGGACAGGAACTGCTCGACCGACAACCCGTCGCCGCCGACGAGCAGCGTGCGCTGCACCTTGAACGCCTGCGCGAAGGCGCCGGTGCCGGCGTGCGCCTGCGGTGCGCGCCCGCTCTTGACTTCGATCGCGACGAGGCGACGCCCGTGTTTCACAACGAAGTCCACTTCGTGGTTGCGCTCGCGCCAGTAGTGCAGGGCGCACTCGCCGGCCGCGGCGGCGTTGGCCAGGTGCGCGCCGACCGCGGACTCGACGAGCCGGCCCCAGAACTCGCGGTCGGCACGGGCTTCGGCGAGGCCGAGCCCGCTGGGTGCGGTCATGAGCGCCGTGTTCAGCACCTGCAGCTTCGGGCTCGAGCCGCGGCTGCGGGCGACGTCGCCGGCGTACTTCGGCAGCCCGCAGACCATGCCCGCGCCGGCCAGCAGGTCCAGGTAATGCGCCAGCGTGGTGGTGTTGCCGGCGTCCTGCAGCTGGCCGAGCATCTTCGTGTACGACAGCACCTGGCCGGAGTAGCGGCAGGCCAGCTCGAACAACCGCCGCAGCAGCGCCGGCTTGTCCACGCGGGTGAGCAGCAGCACGTCGCGCGCGATCGAGGTCTCGATCAGGCTGTCGATGACGTAGCGCGCCCAGCGTGCCGGCTCGTGGGCCAGCGGCGCCGCGCCGGGGTAGCCGCCGTGGAACAGGTACCGGTCGAGCGAGAAGCCGAAGGCCTCGCGCATCTCGGTGTAGGACCAGTGCGGCAGGTGCAGCGTCTCGAAGCGGCCGGCCAGGCTCTCGGTCAAGCCGCTCGCGATCAGCAGCGGCGCCGAGCCGAGCAGCACGACCTTGATCGGCCGCCGGGCGCGGGTGTCCTCGTCCCACAGGCGCTTGACCGTCTCCGACCAGCCGGGAATCTTCTGGATCTCGTCGAGCACGAGCAGCGCACCCGCCGGGCCCGCGGCTTCGAGCCGCACGGCCTGCCACTGCTGGTCGATCCAGTCGGTGCCCCGCAGCGTGGGCTCGTCGGCACTGGCATGGCGCACCGGCGCGGCGAGCGTCTCGGCTACCTGCTGCACCAGCGTCGACTTGCCGACCTGCCGCGGCCCGGCGACGACCTGCACGAAGCGGCGCGGCTCGGCGAGCCGGCGGGCCAGTTCGGCGGCCTGCGGGCGCTGGAAGGGAGGTTCGGCTTTGCTCACGACGTTGAGTATTTTTACTCAACGAACCGAGCAAATCGCTCCCTGCGCCCAACCCGTCGAAGCGACCGCGGCCGGTGCCCCGCCGCGCACTCAGCCCTGCCCCTGCTCGATAACGCCGAACAGCTCGCGCCGCAGGCGCAGGAAGGCCGGATGCTCCTTGGTCGTCAGCTGGTCGCGCGGCCGCGGGATCGGCACGTCGAGCATCCGGGCCAGGCTGGGCCGGCCGGGGCCGGGGTCGGAGCGCAGCGCGATCACGCGGTCGCCGAGGTAGATCGCCTCTTCGAGGTCGTGGGTGACGAACAGCACCGTCAGCCCCTCCTCGTGCACCAGGCGCGCCACCTCGTCCTGCAGCGCGTGCCGCGTCAGCGCGTCGAGCGCGCCGAATGGCTCGTCCATCAGCAGCAGCTGCGGCGCCTGCGCCAGGCAACGCGCGATCTGCGCGCGCTGCTGCATGCCGCCGGAGAGTTGCGCCGGGAACTTGCCGGCGTGCGCCGCGAGCCCGACCTTGCCGAGCACCGCGTCGATGCGCCGGCCGCGCTCGGGCTTCGGCACGCCCGCCGCCTCGAGCGCCAGGCCGACGTTGCCGTGCACCGTGCGCCACGGCAGCAGCGCGCGGCCATAGTCCTGGAAGACGAAGGCGACTTCGCGCGACGGCCGCGTCACCGGCGCGCCGTCGCGCCGCACCGTACCGGCGCTCGGCGCCACCAGCGCGCTCGCGGCGCGCAGCAGCGTCGTCTTGCCGCAGCCGCTGGGGCCGACGATGCAGACGAACTCACCACGCGCGACGGTGAAGCTCGTCGGCGACAGGATCTCGCGGCCGCCCAGGGTGATCGCGACGCGGTCGAATTCCAGCAGCGGCGCCGCCACGGCGAAGCGCGCGCGGCTACCTGACGATCAGCGTCGCCAGGTCGGGGCTGCCCTTGAGCATCTCCTGGCCCTTCATCAGCCCGACCCAGTAGGCCAGCTGCTTCTCGGTGACGATCGGCCCCGGCGGCGAGATCTGCGCCTTGGCCAGCACCTCGGGTGGCAGTTTGATGAACTTGCCGATCGCCGCGCGCACCGCGGCGTCGTTCTTCGGGTCCTTGATGAAGGCCGCGGCTTCGACGATCGCCTCGCGGAAGCCCTTCACCGCGCCGGCGTTGGCCTTGGCCCAGGCGCGCGTGGCGGCATAGACGATGGTCGGGTTGCCTTCGGGCAGGAAAGTCGAGTAGTACGACGCGACGTAACCGGCGCCGCTGTCGGTGATGCGCGCCATGAACGGGTCGGCGGTGACCACCGCGTCGATCGAGCCGCCGCGCAGCAGGTCGCCGTGCTGCGGGAACGGCGCCTCGACGAAGCTCACCTTCTTGTAGTCGACGCCGTTGGCCTCGAGCCAGGCGCGGAAGGTCACCTGCAGGAAAGCACCGAGCCCGGGCACGCCGACCTTCTTGCCGACGAAGTCCTGCGGCTTCTTGATGCCGGTGCCGGCGCGCGCCACCACGCCGAAGCCGGTGATCGACTTCGAGGTCACGCCGGCGCCGGCCAGCACGACCAGGTCGAGCCCGCCATCGACCGCCTGCAGGAACACCGACGGCGTGGGCCCGCCGATCTGCAGCGAATCGGCCTGCAACGCCGCGGGAATCGTCGAGTTCAGCGGAATGAACTTCAGCTCGACGTCGAGGTTGCGCTTCTTGAAGTAGCCCTGCTCGGCGGCGACGAAGGCCGAGGCGAAGTCGGTGACCGCGGTGTAGCCGAGCACGATCTTCGTCGGGCTCTGGCCGAAGGCGGCCGGCGCGGCGGCCAGAGCGGCGAGGGTGGCGATCGCGTTGCGGCGGGAGGGAGTCATGGGCGTGGTCTCCGTAGGGGTGGGCGTGGCGACGGATTGTCCAAGATCGCCCGTGCCGCTGGACGCGCATCGGGCGCTGCCGGCGCGTGGCGGCCCGATGGCGGCGGTGGGCGGAAGCGCGGCACGCCGCCGGCCCG
>JAFLDG010000123.1 GCA_017302495.1 Burkholderiales bacterium | reverse complement strand
CGGTCAGGCCGGCGTTGCCGCGGCCGGCCGTGGCGCCGCGGCGCCGCCCGGCCCGCGCTCGACCCGCCACTGCACCAGCTTGCGCAGGTTGCCCATCGAGATCAGGTGCGCGTGGATCAGCCCGAGCGCGCCGTTGCGCGCCAGCGCCAGCAACTCCGCGTCGCCGAGGGCGGCGAGCTTCGCCTCGTCCACCGTCAGGAAGCCGTCGACATGCACCTTCGGCCCGTCGGCCACCTCGGCGTCGAAGCGCACGTCGCGCAGCAGGCCCTGGTCCAGCAGTCGCCGGCACAGCTCGCGCGTGCGCCGCACCTCGCCGTCGAACTGCTCGAGCTGCCGCTGCAGCGCCTTCAGGTGCTCGCCCGGTTCGCCGTCGGCGCCGAACAGCGGCGTGCCCTCGGTGCGCGACAGCCCGGCCCAGGCCAGGTCGACCGACAACACCGATCGCCCGTCGTCGCCGGCGCGGCCGATGCCGAACGGATAGGCGCGCAGCAGTGCCGGCAGGTACAGCGCGCGCCACTGCGCACCGTCGAGGTACAGGTTCTCGCCCGGCGCGAGGCCGAACGCGGCGATCGGCAGCACCTGCGGCCGGCCCTGCTCGTCGGGCCCGGTGCGCACGAACAGGATCGGGTACTCGCGACAGGCGTCGCCGAATTCGGCGCCGGCGACGAACAGCGCGTTGACCCCGGCGGCGAACGACCAGTCGGGCTGCGGCTGATGCACCTTCAGGTCGCGGTGCAGGCGGCGGTCCAGCGCCACCGCCTGCCGGTGCAGCGTCGGATGGATCATGTCGTCGGGCTCCCGGGTTCGCCGATGCGCCGCACCAGCAGCTTGTCCACGCGCTTGCCGTCGAGATCGACGACCTCGAAGCGCCAGCCTTCCCAGTCCACCGTGTCGGCGGTGGCCGGCAGCCGGCCCAGCAACAGCATCACCATGCCGGCCAGCGTGTTGTAGCGGCCGCGCTCTTCCTCGGGTACCTCCTTCAGGCCGAGCCGGTCTTTCAGCTCGGGGATCGGGATCAGCCCGTCGATCAGCCAGCTGCCGTCGGCGCGCTGGGTGGCCCAGGCCTCCTCGCCGGCGGAGACCGTGAACTCGCCGGTGATCGCCTCGAGCAGGTCGCGCTCGGTGATCATGCCCTGCACCGCACCGTACTCGTCGACGACGAACACCATCGACGCCGCGCTGCGCTTGAAGTGCTCGAGCAGCTCCATGCCCGACAGCGTCTCCGGCACGAACACCGGCGCGAGCAGCAGCGCAGCCAGGTCCGGCGTGTCGCCGCGGGCGAGGATCGGCAGCAGCACGTGCGCCGGGACCACGCCGATCACGTCGTCCAGGCTGCCGCGGCACACCGGGTAGCGCGAGCGGCCCGCCTCGGCCATGCGCTGCAGCATCTGCGCGAACGGCGCCGCGGCATCGAGCCAGACGATGTCGGCGCGCGGGATCATCATCGAACCGATCTGCCGGTCGTCGAGGCGGAAGACGTTGCGCACCATCTGGTGCTCCTGCGCCTCGATCACGCCGGCGTCGAGCCCCTCTTCCAGGCTCGCGGCGATCTCCTCCTCGGTCACGCTGCGCGACGGCGCGTCGCGCACGCCGACCACGCGCAGCACCGCCTCGGTGCTGGCGGTGAGCGCCCAGACGAAGGGCCGGGCGATCAGCGACAGCCCGTTCATCGGCGCGGCGACGATGCGCGCCACCGCCTCCGGGTACATCTGGCCGATGCGCTTGGGCACCAGCTCGCCGAAGATGATCGTCAGGAAGGTGATGACCGCGACCACGAGCGCGGTCGCGGTCAGCGCCGCGGCACGCGGCGTGACCGGCATCAGCTGCTGCAGCCACAATGCGAGCGGCTCGGCGAACGCGGCCTCGCCGACGATGCCGTTCAGGATGCCGATCGACGTGATGCCCACCTGCACCGTCGACAGCCACTTGGTCGGATGCTCGTGCAGCACCATCGCGGCCTGCGCGCCCGGCTGGCCGCTTTCGACCATCACCTGCAGGCGCGCCTTGCGGCTGGCGGTGAGCGCCATCTCCGACATGGCGAAGGCGCCGTTGAGCAGAATCAGAGAGACCAGCAGCGCCAGTTCCATGCCGGGCCGCGCGCGGACGCGGCTGAAGCGAAAGCGAAGGGGCCGCAGCGTAGCAGAATCGCCGCATGGACTATCTGGTCGGCGACGTGCAGGGCTGCTGCGAGGCCCTGGACCGGCTGCTCGCGCAGATCGGCTTCTCGCCTTCGCGCGACCGGCTGCTGCTGATCGGCGACCTGGTCAACCGCGGGCCGCAGTCGCTGGCGACGCTGCAGCGCATCCGCTCGTTCGGCGACGCCGCGACCTGCCTGCTCGGCAACCACGACCTGAACCTGCTCGCGGTGGCGCATGGCGTGCGCAAGCTCAAGCGCGGCGACACCATCGACGACATCCTCGACTCGAAGCGGCGCGACGAGTGGATCGACTGGCTGCGCCGGCAGCGAATGGCCGTCCGGCACGACGGCTGGCTGCTGGTGCATGCCGGCGTCGCGCCGCAATGGGATGCCGGGCAGACGCTGGCGCTCGCCGCCGAAGTCGAGGCGCAGCTGCGCGGGCCCGACCTGGTGCCGCTGCTGCGCGGGATGTACGGCGACGAGCCGGCGCGTTGGGACCCGGCGCTCGGCGGCGCCGCGCGGTCGCGCTTCATCGTCAACGCGCTGACGCGGATGCGCTACTGCAGCGCCGACGGCGCGCTCGACCTGAAGGCCAAGGAGGGGCTGGACCGCGCCCCGCCCGGCACGATGCCGTGGTTCGACGTGCCCGGCCGGCGCACGGCGGGCGTGCCGATCGCCTTCGGCCACTGGTCGACCCTCGGTCTGGTGAACCGGCCCGACGTGCTCGCGATCGACACCGGCTGCGTGTGGGGCGGCGCGCTGACCGCGGTGCGCATCGACGGCGGCCGGCGCGAGATCGTGCAGGTGAAATGCGCGCAGGCGCAGAAGCCGGGGTGACCAAGCGCGAACGCGGGCCGGACCGGCGGCGGCTGCACAATCGCGGCTCGCCGGAAGCGTGGCAGAGCGGTCGATTGCACCGGTCTTGAAAACCGGCAGCCCGCAAGGGCTCGTGAGTTCGAATCTCACCGCTTCCGCCAGCCGATCCTGGCACGCTCGCCAGCTCCGCAAAGCCTCGCGAGTTCGAATCCTTGCGCGGCCTTTCCTCGCCGCGCTCAGCGCGACGAAGCCGGCACCAGCCGCGGCGCGGCCTCGTCGTCGACCGCCTGCTGCACCGCCTTGTAGAAGGCCTCGCGGGCCTGCTCGGCCACGGGGTCGGTGGCGCCGCCGCCCCGGTTGGCGTTCGACGCCACGACCAGCTTGCGCGCCGGATCGATGAAGATGCCCTGGCCGAAGATGCCGCGCGCCGCGAAGCTGCCGTCGTCGTAGGTCCACCACTGGTAGCCGTAACCGCGGCCCGGCCGGCCGATGTCCGCGCGCCGGGTGGTGGCCTGCTCCAGCCAACCTTCGGGCAGCACGCTGCGGCCACCCGCGACCGCGCCGTCGAGGATGAAGAGCCCGAAGCGTGCGAAGTCGCGCGTGGCCGCCTGGATGCAGCAGCCGCTGATCTCGCGGCTGCCGGCCTTGCCGAGGATCCACGTCGCCTGCTGCTCCATGCCGGCCGGCCGCCAGACCTTCTCTGCCAGGTAGGTGGCCAGCGGCTGGCCGGTGGCCTCGCCGACGAGGACGCCGACGAGGTTCGTCTCGCCGGTGCTGTAGTTCCAGCGCGTGCCGGCCGGCGCCGCGCGCGGCAGGCGGCGCAGGTAGTCGACGAGCCCGTCGACGCCCGGCTCGGGCTGGTGCTTGTCGAACAGCGCGACGTCGGACTTCGGATCGGCGTAGTCCTCGTTCCAGCGGATGCCGGAGGTCATCGTCAGCAGCTGGCGGATGCTGACGTCGTCGTAGGCCGAACCCTTCATCGCCGGGATGCAGGAACACCGGCCGGTTCAGAACAGGCTGCCGACGTTGAACAGCGTCAGCACGCCCAGCACCGCGAAGATCACCGCCGCGATGCCGTGCACCCAGCGCATCGACACCTTCTGCGCGATCTTCTCGCCGAGGAAGACGGCCGGCACGTTGGCCAGCATCATGCCGAAGGTGGTGCCGAGCACCACCTGCACCACCGCCGGGTAGCGCGCGGCCAGCGCCACCGTCGCGATCTGCGTCTTGTCGCCCATCTCGGCGAGGAAGAAGGCGATCGTGGTCGTGCCGAAGACGCCGAAGCGGTGCCGCTGCGCGGCCGCGCCGTCGTCGATCTCGTCCGGGATCAGCATCCAGCCGGCCATGGCCAGGAACGAACCGCCGATGACCCAGCGCAGCACGTCGGGCCCGAGCGCGCCCGCGACCCAGCCGCCGACCGCGCCCGCGGCGGCGTGGTTGACCAGCGTCGCGACCAGGATGCCGGCGATGATCGGCCAGGGCCGGCGGAACGCCGCTGCGAGCACGATCGCCAGCAGCTGGGTCTTGTCGCCCATTTCGCCGAGCGCCACCACGCCGGTGGATACGAGGAAAGCTTCCAAGAGGATGCCGCGATGCCGCAGACGCGGCCCGCCCGCTGGTGGATCGGGTTGCCGATGCCCCGCGCCTTCAGCCGCGGCTGGGGTCGATCAGGAACTTGGTACCGGTGGCGCGCTGCGCGTAGACGCCGAAGGCCTCGGGCCGCAGCGCCTCGGCCAGCGACACGGTGCGCGAGTACCGGCTCGCGAAGGTCGTCTTCAGCTCGGCGACCACGCGCGCGCGCAGCCGCGCCATCGTCTCGGGCCCGGCCTTCTGCAGGAAGGGGAACAGCAGCCAGCCGCCGACGCTCCAGGCGAAACCGAAGTTGCGCACCAGTTCGGTCGGGCCGGTGTCCAGCGCGCCGTAGAGGTAGACCTGCTTGTGCACGTTCGTGCCGTAGCGGCTGTACTCGGTCGCCTTGCGGCCCTGCGCCGCCTCCATCGCCGACAGGATCTGCCCGGCCAGGCGGCCGCCGCCGATCGCGTCGAAGGCGATCGTCGCGCCGGTGGCGGCCAGCGCCTCGGTCAGCTCGGCCATGAACGCCGGCGACGCGGTGCTGACCACGTGCGCCGCGCCCAACCCGCGCAGCAGCCCGGCCTGCTCGGGCTTGCGCACGATGTTGACGAGCGCAATGCCGTCCTTCAGGCAGATGCGGTTCAGCATCTGGCCCAGGTTCGACGCGGCTGCGGTGTGCACCAGTGCGGTGTGGCCCTCGCGCTTCATCGTCTCGACCATGCCGAGCGCGGTCAGCGGGTTGACGAAGCACGACGCGCCGTCGGCCGCCGCGGTGCCCTCGGGCAGCGGCAGGCACGACGCCACGTCGATGCAGCGGACCTGCGCGTACATCGCGCCGCCGATCATCGCCACCGTGCGGCCGAGCAGGGCCTGGGCCGCGGCCGACGACCCGGCCTTCAGGACGACGCCGGCGCCTTCGTTGCCCACCGGCAGCGCCTGCCCGACGCGGCCGGCGAGCGCCTTCAGCGCCGCCGGCGAAACCGGCGCCGTCAGCACCGGGCGCTCGGCCGTGCCGCCGACCTTCGCCTGCGCCAGGTCGGCCGGGCCGAACAGCAGGCCGAGGTCCGACGGGTTGATCGGCGTCGCCTGCACCTGCACCAGCACCTCGTTCGGGCCGGGTTCGGGCACCGGCACGCTGTCGAGCCGGACCTCGAGCTCGCCTTCGGGCTTGACCAGCGAGCGCAGTTGCAGCGCGTGCGACGGCAGGGGCGTGGACATGGTGGAGTCTTCTTCAGTTGGTGTCGCCGCGGGCCACCCCGGCAGCGCGAGGCGTCGACCCTTCGTCGGCCGACAGCAGGTTCAGCGTGTGGCGCGCGATCATCAGCTCTTCGTCGGTCGGCACGACCCAGACCGACACCCGGCTCGACGCGGTACTGATGCAGCCCGCGCCGGCTTCGTTCGCCGCCGGATCGATCTGCACGCCGAGCCAGGCCGCGGCCTCGCCGACACGCGCACGCACCGGCGCGCTGTTCTCGCCGATGCCGGCGGTGAAGACGATCGCGTCGAGCCCGCCGAGCGCGGCCGCGAGCGAGCCGATCTCGCGCCCGATGCGGTAGACGAACAGCTCGACCGCCAGCTTCGCGCGCGGCTCGGCGCTGGCGAGCAGCGTGCGCATGTCGCTCGAGACGCCCGACACGCCGAGCAGCCCCGATTCGCTGTAGATCAGCCGCTCGACCGCGCGCGCATCGAGGCCGCGCTCGTCCATCAGGTACAGCACCACGCCCGGGTCAAGCGCGCCGGTGCGGGTGCCCATCATCAGCCCGTCGACGGCGGTGAAGCCCATCGTGCTGGCGACGCTGCGCCCGCGCTGCAGCGCGCAGATGCTCGCGCCGTTGCCCAGGTGCAGCACCAGCGTGCGCCCGGCTGCGGCCGCCGGCGCGAGCCGCGGCAGCACCGACGCGACGTATTCGTACGACAGGCCGTGGAAGCCGTAGCGCCGTACGCCGGCCTCGTGCAGTGCGTGCGGCAGCGCGAACATCTGCGCCAGCTCGGGGTTCGTGCGATGGAACGCGGTGTCGAAGCAGGCCACCTGCGGCAGCTCGGGGCTGGCGTGCAGCAGGCGGCGGATCGGGCCCAGGTTGTGCGGCTGGTGCAGCGGCGCCAGCGGCACGAAGGCCTGCAGCGCGTCGACCACCGCGGGCGTGAGCCGCGTCGGCGCGTGGTAGGCCAGGCCGCCGTGCACGACGCGGTGGCCGACGCCGCGCAGCGCGATGCCATCGTCGCGCTCGCGCAGGAAGCCGGTCACGTGGTCGAGCGCGGCGTCGTGCGTGATCGGCGCCGGCCAGCGCTGTTCCGCCAGCGTCGCGCCGACGGCGTCGCGGGCGACGAAGCGCGGGCTCGTGCCGAGGCCTTCGACCTGGCCGCGGCCGCGCAGCTGCAGCTCGTCGCCGTGCAGCGCGTAGAGCGAGAACTTCAGGCTCGACGAGCCGGCGTTGATGACCGCGATCGCCGGCACGGTCATGGGACGACCCTTCGCGCTGCGCGCTCCGGAACGAGCGCTTGGGGGCGGCCCGGCCCGCTCACTGGAGTACCTTCGGCCTGCGGCCTCCGGTATTCGCCCTTCGGGCGGCCGGGCGGGCTCACTGGAGTACCTTCGGCCTGCGGCCTCCGGTATTCGCCCTTCGGGCGGCCGGGCGGGCTCATGCCGCCGCCCCGCGCGCGCGCCGCTGCGCATCGGCCAGCAGCGCCATGACCACGGTCGAGGCGAGCCGCGAGCGCACCGAATCGGCGCGGCTGGTGAGCACGATCGGCACCCGCGCGCCGAGCACGATGCCGGCGGAGTCGGCGCCGGCCAGGTACTGCAGCTGCTTGGCCATCATGTTGCCGGCCTCGAGGTCCGGCGCGAGCAGGATGTCGGCGCGGCCCGCCACCGGCGAGACGATGCGCTTGGTGCGCGCCGCCTCCTCGCTGACCGCGTTGTCGAACGCGAGCGGGCCGTCGAGCAGGCCGCCGGTGATCTGGCCGCGGTCGGCCATCTTGCACAGCACCGCCGCGTCCACCGTGCTCGGCATCTCGGGATTCACGTTCTCCACCGCGGCCAGGATCGCGACCCGCGGCTGGTCGATGCCGAGCACGTGCGCGAGGTCGATCGCGTTCTGCGCGATGTCGGCCTTGGTGCGCGCGTCGGGCGCGACGTTGATCGCCGCGTCGGTGACGAGCAGCATGCGCGGATAGGCCGGCACGTCGAGCACGAAGACGTGGCTGATGCGGCGCGCGGTGCGCAGCCCGGTGGCGGCGGCGACGACCGCCCCCATCAGCTCGTCGGTGTGCAGGCTGCCCTTCATCAGCGCCTGCACCTCGCCGGCGCGCGCCAGCGCGACGGCCGCGTCGGCGGCGGCGTGGCTGTGTTCGGTGGGCACGATGCGGATGCCGGCCAGGTCGGCCCGGTGCTCGGCGGCCACGGCGCGGATCTTCGCCTCGGGGCCGACCAGCACCGGCTCGATCAGGCCGCGCCGCGCCGCCTCGAGCGGCCCGAGCAGCGAATCGCGGTCGCACGGGTGCACGACCGCGCAGTGCACCGGCGGGATGCCCTTGCAGCGCTCGAGCAGGCGCACGAAGGCGTCGTTGTGGCGCAGCACGATCTTCGGCGTCGCCATGTCGCTGTAGGCGATCGGCTGCGTCGGCGCGACCACGGTCACGGTGCCGGTGATCAGGTCGCTGTCGCCGTTGGTCACGTGCACGGCGAAGACGATGCGGTGGCCGTCGGCGATCTTCTCCTTCACGGTCAGGGTGCCGGCGATCTGGTCGCCTACCGCCATCGCACCCGAAAAGCGCAGGTCCTGCGCGACGATCACGGTGCCCGGGCCGGGCAGGCGGCGCTGCAGCAGCGCCGACACCAGCGCCTCGGCGGCCACGGCCTCGGCCGACATCGTGTCCTGGCGCGTGCTGGCGGCGGTGGTGTGGAACGGGTCGACATCGCCCGAGACGAAGGCCAGCGCCTCGACGTCGGGCCGCGTCAGCCGGTGCGAGCGGGTGATCGATTCGCCGACGGCGATCTGGTCGAAGGTGCGGTTGCTGAAGGATTCCATCGGCAGGGCGGGGTCGATGCGGGCGGCGCGGATGCTAAGCGCTGCGCGTGACGCGCCGCATGACGCGGGTCAGCCGCCGAGCGCGATGACCACCCCCTCGATCGCGACGCCGAGCAGCATCATCGTGGTGCCGGCGCGCAGCGGCGAGCTGCCGGCGTAGCGGCCCCAGTTCCAGCCGCAGACGAACAGCATCGCGAGCGCGATCGCGCCGGACACCCGCATCGCGGTGCGCAGGTCGGCGATGAAGACGAAGGGCAGCACCACCGGGAAGGTGGACAGGAAGACGAGCAGGAAGACCGCGAGTGCACCGAGCAGGTCGCGCCGCTGCAGCCGCGGCCGCTCGGGCAGCGACGGTGCCAGTGCCTGCAGCCACTGCCGCACCCGCTCGAGCGCGGCGTCGTCGAGCGCCGGCGCGAGCCGCCCCAGTCCGCCGGCCACCAGCGCACGGCCGCGGGCCGGGTCGGCCGCGTCGCGCACCGAGCGGACGAAGGCCGCGTCGCGGCCGCGGCCGACCAGGTTGCGCAGCACGTACATCATGCCGTCGACGAAGCCCCAGGCGGCGTTGCAGCCGATCGCGGCGATCAGCATCGTGCGCACGTCCTCGCGCCCGGCGGTGGCCACGCTCAGCGTGCCGGTGAAGGACAGCACCATGAACAGGCCGAACAGCAGCTCCGAGTTGCGGTCCACCGGGTCGAGCACCCGGTCGCGCCCGGCACTGCCGGCCGGCTCGATCACGTCGCCGCGGCCGCCTGCGGCCGCAGGTCCATCGTCACGTGCACCACGCCCTCTTCGGTCCGGCGCTGCATCGGCAAGCCGCACTTCGCGAACACCGCCAGCATTGCCGGGTTCTCGGCCAGCACCTCGGCCTCGAAGCATTCGATGCCGCACTGCCGGCCGATGTCGATCAGCAGCCGCATGAACAGGCCCGCCAGGCCCTGGCCCTGGACGTCCTCCTCGATCGTGAACGAGACCTCGGCGGTGCGCGGCCCGTCCGGCCGCGGCAGCACGGTGTAGGCGCCGCCGCCGATGATGATCTCGTCGCCGGTGCCGTCGGGAAGAGTCGCCACGAGCACCGCGGCGTGCACGAAGTCGGCGCCGTCGATGCGCGCCAGGTCCTGCTCGCTCAGCTCGCGCTTGAACGAGAAGAAGCGGGTGTAGATCGTTTCCGGCTCGAGCTTGTGGAAGGCCTCGACGATGCGGCGCCGGTCGTCGGGCCGGATCGGCCGGATCAGCACCGGCTGGCCGTTGCGCAGCCGCGCTTCGTGGCGGAACGCGGCGAAATCGGACGGGGCGGCCATGCGTGGATTCTGCCGCGGCCCGGGCCGGCGGCCGTGCCGACCGCGGACGACAGGCTCCCGCTCGATCGCGAGACCGGCTCAGCCGACGCAGGTTCGGTTCTTGCCGGTGCGCTTGGCCTCGTACAGCGCCTCGTCGGCGCGCTCGAGCGCGGCCTCGAGCGGCTCGCCGTCGCGCAGCGCGGTCACGCCGGCAGAGAAGGTGACGAACACCTCCTGGTTGTCGTGCATGAACAGGCTCGCCGTCAGCTCGCGCTGCAGCCGCGTCAGCACCTGCTGCGCCTGCGGGGCGTCGGTGTCGGGCAGCAGCACGACGAACTCCTCACCGCCGAAGCGCGCGACCGTGTCCTGCGGCCGCAGCCGGGCACGCACCTCGGCTGCGAGCCGCTGCAGCGCGACGTCGCCGGCGGCGTGGCCGAGCGAATCGTTCAGCCTCTTGAAATTGTCGATGTCGATCAGGCCCACCGCGAGCCCGGCCGTGTCGCCGCCCTGGCCGATGCGGCGGCGTTCGGTCTCGAAGGCCTGGGCCAGCCCGCGCCGGTTCGCGACCTGCGTCAGCGCATCGGTCGAGACCTCGTCGGACAGCCGGCGCAGCTCGCCCTCGAGCTCGCGCACGCGCAGCTGCATCGCGCCGGCGCGCTCCTGCTCAGCGTGCAGCCGGCCCTGCGTCTGCTGCACCAGCGCCTGGACCTCGGTGCTGTCGTGCAGCATCTCGCGCACGACGCCGGCCAGGCTGTCGAGCGACTCGGCCTTCGCGATCGCGTCGGCGTGGCGGCCGACGTTGTCGTGGAAGCGGCCGGTCTGCTCGGCGAAGGCGCCGATCTCGCCGAGCATGCCCTGGATCAGCTCCTTCAGCGCATCGCGCGCCTGGTTGCGCTCGCCGCGCAGCATGGCCTGGCGCTTGCGCGCATTGGCCAGCAGGTCGCTCGCCGCGCGCACGCTGCGCACGCTCAGCCCCTCGGCCAGCCGCGCCTGCAGCGCCTCGCACTGGCCGTGGGCCCAGCTGTCGTCCTCGGCCAGCTCGGTCAGGCCCTGGGTCAGCTCGCGGCACAGCTTGCCGAGTTCGTCGAGCAGATGCTCGCGGTGGCCGAGCAGGCGGCGCGCGCGCTGGCACAGCGCATCGGCCTCCTGCACCCCAGCATGCCCCTAATAAGTGAGCGCTCACATTTTAAAAAAGTTGTAAAGGAACTTAAACCGGATATAATTCACTCAGGTTATGTATGGCAGGTGGGCATACTTGCCGCGAACTCAGGTTTCCATCC